>JAAYTE010000197.1 GCA_012518175.1 Gammaproteobacteria bacterium
TACATCATCTAAAGCAATGCCGTATTGCTCTAAGCGGCGCGGCTCCAACTCCACCCGCACTGCAGGTAAAGAGCTGCCGCCAATTTGCACATCGCCCACGCCCTGCACTTGCATCAGTTTTTGCGCCACGATGCTGTCGGCCAAGTCGTACATCTGGCCTTTTTCCAGCACCTCACTGGTTAAAGCCAAGACCATAATTGGCGCTTGAGTGGGGTTCACTTTGCGATAAGTGGGCATGCTGCGCATACCGCTGGGCAGCATCTCATGGGCTGCGTTAATCGCGGCCTGCACTTCGCGCGCAGCGGCATTTATATCATGGCCCAAATCAAACTGGATCATAATTCGCGTAGAGCCTTGCCCACTGCGACTGCTCATCTGACTGATACCGGCAATGCTACCTAGCGAACGCTCCAAGGGCGTGGCTACTGTAGCTGCCATCACTTGCGGACTGGCACCGGGCAAGTTAGCTTGCACGGTAATCATTGGGAAATCCATGTCCGGCAGCGGTGCCACTGGCAGCAAGCGGTAACCTAAAATCCCCAGCAAAATAATTGCCAAACTCAGCAGCATGGTGGCCACTGGGCGCTGAATAAAAGGTGCCGACAGATTCACGACTCAACGCCCAGCTTAAAACGCGCTTTAGTGCGTGCACTGAGGCGATCGAAGAACAAGTAGATGACTGGCGTGGTGAACAACGTCAGCACTTGGCTGAGCAGTAAACCACCGACCATCACCAAACCCAGCGGTTGACGTAACTCTGCCCCTGAGCCGCTGGCAAACATCAACGGCAAAGCCGCAAACAGCGCCGCCAAGGTGGTCATCAGAATTGGCCGGAAACGCAACAGTGCTGCTTGGTAAATCGCCTCTTGCGGGCTGAGCCCCTGATGGCGTTCGGCATCCAAAGCAAAGTCAATCATCATAATGGCGTTTTTCTTCACAATACCGATCAGCAAAATAATCCCGATAATGGCAATGAGGCTTAAATCATTACCGGTGATAAACAGCGCCAGCAAAGCGCCAATCGCCGCCGAAGGTAAGGTTGAAAGAATCGTCAGCGGGTGGATATAGCTTTCATAGAGCACGCCCAGCACCAAATACATGGTCACCACCGCAGCGAGAATCAGCAGCAAGGTGCTGGACAACGATGCTCTAAAGGCTGCAGCCGCACCCTGAAAGTTGCTTTGAATGGAGGCTGGCATGGCTAAATCCAGCTCAGTTTGCTCAATCAACTCCACCGCCTCACCCAGCGATACGCCTTCGCCCAGGTTAAAGGACACCGTCACCGCCGGAAACTGACCAATGTGATTGAGCAACAAGGCTGCAGATTTTTCTTCGACCTTAACCAAACTGGCCAAACGTATGGCTTGGCCATCAGCGCCACGCACGTGCACATCATGCAAAGCGGCCATGGCGTCATCGGGATTACTGATACTTTCTAACACCACACGGTATTGGCTGGTCTGGGTAAAGATGGTCGAGATCTGGCGCTGGCCAAAGGCGTCGTACAATGCATCGGTTAAAGAGGCGATGCTGATGCCCAAACGCCCAGCTAAATCACGGTCGATATTCAAGTAGTACTGCAAACCATTGGCCTGTAAATCGCTGGCCACATCACGCAGTTGCGGCAAGCTTTGCAGTTTCGCCACCAGTTTGGGCACCCAAGTCTGCAACTCTTGCTCATCGGCTGACTCAAGGCTGAACTGAAACTGAGTACGACTGACGCGATCTTCAATACTCAGATCCTGCACCGGCTGCA
>JAAYTE010000198.1 GCA_012518175.1 Gammaproteobacteria bacterium
CAAAGTGATAAAGCGCTGTATCAGTTTACCAATGATCTTAAGCAGCAGTATCTGCGCAATGCGCCCAATATCGATAAAGTGTTGTACGACAGTAAGTTGGATGTATTGCGGCATGCTTTGGGTCTGCATACGGCGATTTCACGGGTGCAAGGCAATAAGCTTACGGCGAAAAAAGAAATCCGCATTGCTGCGTTATTTCGCGATACGCCGCCGCAGTTTTTACAGATGATTGTGGTGCATGAACTGGCGCATCTGCGCGAGAAAGATCACAACAAAGCCTTCTATCAGCTATGCCAGCATATGTTGCCGGATTATCATCAGTATGAGTTTGATCTGCGTATCTACCTCACTTGGCGCGATACGCAGGCCAAAAAAAGCCAAGATTAAGCATGGTTTAAATAGCGCGGCCAGTTTGCCTAGGCGCTGAGCAAGCTGCATATCTGCAGCGCTCTGGTCAGCAGCGTCAAACTGTACTTAACCGCTAGTTTACCCTTCCAAGTTGCGCACCCGCTGGGCCAAAACAGCAAAATCAAAACGCACTTTAGTGGGCACCAATAGCAGCACCATGGAGATGGCTACCGGAACGAGTGTGGCCAACAGAAATGATTCCAGCAGATTGGTGGTTGGTGCGCCTGGGCTGGGGAATATCAGCAAGCCAGCGACGAGCCCACCGAGGGTGCTGAGTACGGCGTTATAGCTTTGGTAGCGCGCACTGTAAAAGCCAAAAAACACCGGGAAAGCTGCCGCACAACAGAGTAAATCTGCGAGCAAAAACAGATAGAGAATGCTATAGCCTTGCGCCGCAACAATCAGTACCGGTACCGAGAGTACGATAATTAGCCAGCGCGATAGCTTCAGTAAACTGTGGTTGCTGAACTTGGGTAATAAGCGGCCCATATCTACCACAAAGATGCTGGTTAGGGCGCTGATCGTGGAGTCGGCGCTGCTCATAATCAGCGCCAGACCAAAGGGTAACAGGCCGATGGCAAACCACAGCGGGGCGTCACGCAGCAGTACACTAAACAGCGCGACAGAGCCATCGCCGGGTAAGTCGAGGCCGACAAAGGCCAAACCAAACAAGCCCATAATAAAGATAATTGGGAAAATCAGCAGGCCGCTGAGAATAAAGCCATTACGAATCACTCGACTGCTGCGTGCGGCAAAAATACGCTGCCATGTGCCTTGGTAAAATAGGCCGGTAAGCACTACTGCGAGGAAGAATGTTAGACCAGATTTTAAACCATTCAGATCAAAAGGATTGAGTAGCTGCGGGGCTTTTTCTTGCAGGCTATGCGCCATAGTGGTTATGCCACCGGTAGCTTTCCAGCCAAAAAACATCAGCACCAGGAGAAATGGAATAATCACCAGCATCTGCAAACGGTCAGTGAAAATCGTCACGCGTAAGCCGCCATACAGGGTGTAGATCAGTGTGGCGACCATCACAATGCTTGCGGTTTGCCACAGCGGTACCGGTGCCAGTAGTGCGACCATTTCTGCAATTGCCGTCAGCCCAGCGGTGAGGCTGATAAACATAAAGAAAACCATGATGACCAGCACAAAGGCATACATAACACGCCCGTAACGACCGAGAACAAACTCAGTTAGAGTGTGGCCTTCAGGCATCAGGGTGCGAATGCGTGGGCCGATTTGCGTCATGATTAAACTGGGCACCATCGAACCTAAAGCATAGCCGGTAATGGCACCAATTCCGCCCCACGTCGCGGCTTGGGCGGGGCCAAATAAAATCCAAGTCCCAAGCGTAGTGGCCAATAGCGTGAGCAAGGTGGCAGTGCTGCTTTGACTGTTGCGGGCCACCAGAAAATCATCCAGATTGTCTTGGCTGCGGCGGGCGTAGATCAGGCCGGGGACGGCAAAGAGTACGGCGAATAACAGTAGCCACATAATAGCGGTAGAAGCACTGAGCATTGATTTTCCTTGCCTGTCAGGCACTAAAGTACGCACGCACAAGGCGCATAAGGGCGTGACAACAAAGAAATAAAGGCCTGCGCAGACACAGAAATGATCAGCGCTCTCCATCCCTTCGCCGGCATTACCCAGATCAGGTTCAAAGGGTTACTGTAGAAAATACAGAATCTCAGCCGTGACTTGGCTCCCCTTGGATTGCGCACAGACTATGAAGCCTGCGGGCAATTGTCAATTTCAAATAAGTGCGAGTATGCGGTTTGAGTGTGCGCCTACAATGCAGTGCGCTTTATATGCTATGGTTTTCGCTCGACACGGGGTGTCCTGTTTGCAGGGCTGAGAGAATACCCGTTGAACCTGATCCAGTTCATACTGGCGAAGGGATGTCAGTCGCAGGTTGAGTTCCCGTCTGTCTATCCATATCTTCGCCTCTTTTTTGAGGTGTTTATGCCAAGTTCTATTCGTCTTGATCAACAGCTGGTGCTGGTCACTGGTGCGGCCCGTGGTTTAGGTGAGCATTTAGTGCGCGCTTTTCTACGTGAAGGTGCACTTGTAGTCATTAACTATTGCCACAGCGCTGAGGCTGCGCACAAGCTGGCCAGTGCAGCACCAGAGCAGTTGTTAGCCATTCAAGCCGATGTCACTGATAAGGCCGCGGTACAGGCGATGTTTGCCCAAGCCCGTGAGCATTTTGGCAAGCCCGTGACTACGGTGATTAATAACGCCTTGCCCAGCTTTTCTTTTAACGGCGATGCCCGCCCGAGTGTTGAGGAGTTAACTCTAGCGCAGTTAAATCAGCAGTTCGATGGTGTGGTGGGTGGCGCGCTGAATACCACCCAAGCGGCGCTGGCCGGTATGCGCGAAGCGGGTTTTGGTCGCATTGTAAATATTGGTACCAATCTGTTTCAAAATCCGGTGGTGCCGTATCACGATTACACTGCAGGTAAAGCCGCTTTGCTGTCCCTGACCCGCACCCTTTCGCAAGATTTAGGCCCCGATAATATTACCGTGAATATGGTCTCTGGCGGTTTATTGCGCACCACTGATGCCTCTGCTGCTACCCCAGAAGAAGTATTTGATTACATTGCTGCTAATACACCACTGCGCCGCGTCACTACGCCGGCTGAGTTTGCCGATGCGATTTTATTCTTTGCTTCGCCTTGGGCCCGTTCAGTAACTGGGCAAAATTTAATTGTTGATGGCGGCTTGGTGAAAAACTGATGACGACTGCAAAAGATACTCAGCGCATGATGCACATTAATTTATTTATTATGGGCTGCGGCCACCATAAAGCCGCTTGGCGCCATCCCAACTCCATGGTGGAGCAACTGGGCGATATCGCTTATTACGAACGCTTGGCGCAAATTGCTGAGCGCGGTAAATTGGATGCGGTGTTCTTTGCTGATGGTGCCTCGGTGGGCAATGTCTCCGATGGCAGTCCGTGGTTTATGGAACCGCTCACAGCCATTGCTGCCATGAGTCGCGCCACAGAAAAAATAGGTTTTATCAGTACGGTCTCCAGCACCTTTTACACGCCGTTCCATGCGGCGCGTTTAGTGGCGTCGTTGGACCATATCAGCAAAGGCCGCATTGGCTGGAACGTGGTCACTTCCATGTTCGATGAAGAAGCGCGCAACCACGGCTATCAGGCAATGCCGGCCCATTCTGAGCGTTACCGCCGCGCCGAAGAGTTTGTCCAGACTGTATTGGGCCTATGGGATTCTTGGCAGGATGATGCCTTAGAGTTTGACCGTCAGGGCCATTACGCCAATCCAGCAAAAGTGCAGCCGATTAAGCATGAGGGTGAGTTCTTTTTGGTCGATGGTCCGCTGAATATCCCTCGCCCAGTACAAGGCCATCCGGTGCTTTTTCAAGCGGGATCCTCTGAGCAAGGGCGCACGCTAGCGGCTAAATGTGCCGAAGCCATTTACGCGGTGGCTTATGATTTACCCGCCGCGCAGGGTTATTACGCTGACATTAAACAGCGGGTTAAAACGGCTGGACGCAGCGCACCCGTGCCGATTATGCCGGGGCTGGTGACCTATGTGGCTGCCACCGAGGAAGAAGCACAAGCCAAGCAGCGTGAGCTGGATGAGTTGCTGCCAGTGGAGGCCTCTTTGCGTCAGTTAAGTGTTTTTACTGAGCAAGACTGTATGAGTTGGGCTTTGGATGAGCCTGTTCCAGAGTTGCCGCCGTTGGCTGAGTTTAAAGGCCCGCAAGGCCGCTACAGCACTATTTTGCGCATTATCGAAACCGAGCAGCCCACGGTGCGGCAGTTATTAGGTCGTTTAGCAGCTGGTGGCGGCCACTGCACTATGGTTGGTACACCTGAGCAGATTGCCGATAAGATGGAAAACTGGTTCCGCAATGGTGGGGCTGATGGCTTTAACTTGATGCCGCCGTCGTTACCTTATGGCATTGAAGATTTTGTTGAGCAGGTGATCCCCGAGTTACAGCGCCGCGGCTTATTCCGTACTGAATATACGGGCAACACTTTGCGCGAACATTTAGGGCTGGCGCGGCCGCAGCATCCTTAATATGCAGGAAAACTTTGAAAAGGTATGGACGATGCAGGGATTTAAGAATTTTGTAACCAGCGCTATTTTGTTAGGAAGCCTGAGCCTGGGGGCTTTCGCTAGCAATGCGCCACAAGCGGAGCAGCGCACACCGCTGATCGTGCCGCAGCTGTTAAATTTGGTTAAGCACAAACAATGTTTTGACCAGGCAGCAGAAGAGTATTGTGCGGATTTGCAGATAGAGTTTGAGGCAACAGGGGTGCCTTGGCTGGATCTTGCTTTATTAGCGAAGTTGGATATGCAGCAGGATGCGGGTCAGCAAGCACCCAGCAGTATTGCAGAGCAACTGCAGCGCATTGAGCAGCAAGCGGATGCTTGGCTGAGTGAAAGTTATGCTGATATTCAAGAAGCGCGGGCAGCGCCAGAGCCTTATTTTATTGCTTATGATTATCAGGACAGTCTGAGGTTTATTGCGCAGCGCAATCAGTTAGCCAGTTTTAAGCAGTTTTTCTACACTTATTCCGGCGGCGCCCACGGCATGCACCACACCAGCTATGCGTTGTATGACTTAGATACGCGCCAACAATTGTTGTTGCCGGATCTTTTGCAGCGCTTTGCTGAGACTAAGCTGTTAGAAAAGTTACGTGAGCTGTATTTAGAGGATTACCCCGACTATGCGCAAAGCTGGCTAAGCGGCAGCCTCGCGGAGCAAACCGAGACCTTATTAACCGATAATTTTGTTTTTGATGAGCAGGGTTTAACTTTCAGCTATGCGCCCTATGTGCTGGGTCCGTACTCGGAAGGTGAAATACGCTTAACGCTGTATTACAGCCAGCTGCAAGACATTCTTAAACCAGAGTATCTACTGGGCAATTAAGCACCCGTATCGATACTGCTGACTGTGAAGAGGACAGCAGTATCGGCACGGTTACAGGACTGTGACGGTGCGTTGGCTTACCAAGCAATACGCCCAAGCAGGATGTCTTTAAACATTACGAAATCACCGGCTAAGCTGTAAAATGGGTGTTGAAAAGTCGCGGGGCGGTTTTTTTCAAAGACAAAGTGTCCCAGCCAAGCAAAGCCATAACCACATACAGGCAGTGCTAGCAGCCACCAAGGGCTGATCACCGCAAGCAGCACACAGGCCGCGATACTGATCACGCCAAGGGTGCCAAAAAAGTGTAAGCGGCGGCTGGTGCTGTTCTCATGCTCGGATAGGTAGTACGGGTAAAATTCGGCGAAGCTATTAAAGCTGATGGGCTTGTGCTGACTCATGGCGTGCTCTCTTATTATTGTGAGTGTTAGCCATTTGTAGCCAAGCCGTCCTCGACTGTCAACGCCTTGCGCTTAGGGGGTTTGTAGGTTGCTGACTAAGTCCAGTAGATCTGTTGAGGGGATAAACTCTTCACAGTTTTTATGACCTGCTTGGCTGTCAGGTTGCAACACCGCGCGTAAATGGCCAATGCCGTAATGTTGCGCGCTGCGCAGAACAGGCAGGCTGTCGTCAATAAATAAGCTGCGTTCTGGTTGGAAGTCCAACTCTTGCCTGAGACTTTGCCAAAAACGTTGGTCTTCTTTTGGATAGCCGTAATCGTGTGAGCTGATAATGACATCCAGTAGCGGCTCTAAGTGCACTTTCTCTAGTTTGATTTGCAATGAATCACGGTGCGCATTAGTGACTAAAACGCAGTGCTTACCGGCCGCTCGCAGTGCAGCAAGAAACTTATCGGCATTGGCCCGTAGGCGGATCAGCTCGGCTGTATCCTGTTTCATCTGCTTGATGGGTAGATCCAGTTTGCCGCTCCAAAAATCCACGCAGTACCAATGGATTTGTCCTGTATAGGAGGCTAACAAAGGTTTGATATAAGCATCAGCCTCTGCCCGAGTGATTCCGTTTTTGTCGGCATAATATTGCGGCATATAGTCGAGCCAAAAGACATTATCAAAATGCAGGTCGAGCAAAGTGCCGTCCATATCCAATAAAACCGTATCAATTTTCTCCCAAGGCAGCAGCTGCATACTTAAATCTCTCTAAAACTGTGTGTTCAAGCGCGCTATGATACCTAATATAAGCAATCGGAGTTTTTGTTATGCGAGAAAAACCAGTCATTTTAGCCAGCGAAGAAGTGGCGCGCAGTCGTATTTTTCGCGTCGAACAATTACAGCTGCGCTTTAGTAATGGGGTGGAGCGTACTTACGAGCGCTTGCGCGGTAAGGCCGGCGGTTTAGGCGCGGTAATGATTGTGGCCATGACCGATGCTGAGCATGTGGTGTTGGTTGAAGAGTATTGTGCCGGTAGTGAAGATTATGAGTTGTCGTTACCGAAAGGCTTAATTGATCCCGGTGAAGATGCTTTGCAAGCGGCCAATCGTGAGTTGCAAGAAGAGGCGGGCTTTGCTGCGCGTTCTTTAGAGTTTATTACTGAGCTGAGTTTATCCCCAGGCTATATGAGTCAGCGTATTAGCGTTGTTTTAGCCCGCGACCTCTATCCGTCACGCTTACCCGGTGACGAACCAGAGCAGATGCGTGTTGAAACCGTTAGCTTGCGTAACTTGCTGGGTTTGTTAGAGCACCCACAATTTACTGAGGGCCGAGCATTGGCGGCGATGTATGTGGTGCGTGACTTACTCCAGCAGCGTGGCGAGTTAACAGTATGATAGACAGTTTGATTAAACCCGTGCTTGAGCTGGTGCGGGCTGCAGGGCAGGCAACTTTGCCGTATTGGCAAGCGGGAGTGGCTGTGCAAACCAAGGCCGACGACTCACCAGTGACGGCGGCAGATATTGCTGCACATAAAGTGTTGGCCGCTGGGTTGGCCGCTTTAGATGCGAGTATTCCAGTACTCTCGGAAGAAGATTGCGCTATTGCGCTCAGCGAACGTCAGCAGTGGACGCGTTGGTGGTTGGTTGATCCGCTTGATGGTACCAAAGAGTTTATTAGTGGCAGCGCTGAGTATACGGTCAACGTCGCATTGGTTGAGCGCGGTGAGGTGGTCTTCGGTGTGGTTGGTGTGCCAGTTACTGACAGTGTTTATTATGGTGGCGCAGCATTCGGTGCTTTTTGCCGCGATGCTGACGGCGCTATTCGTTCCTTGCAGATGCGCACTGCACCCCAAGATGAGTT
Organism: Gammaproteobacteria bacterium; assembly: GCA_012518175.1. Taxonomy (GTDB): domain Bacteria; phylum Pseudomonadota; class Gammaproteobacteria; order Pseudomonadales; family Pseudomonadaceae; genus Denitrificimonas. The sequence goes on from JAAYTE010000198.1 coordinate 7,563, forward strand.
GGTGGTACTGGCCAGTAAGCGTCATAGCAGTCCTGAGCAAGAGGCGTTATTGCAGGGTTTAGCCGCGCAGTTTCCACGATTGCACTTGCTGAATGTGGGCAGCTCGCTGAAGTTTTGTCAGATGGCTGAAGGTGCAGCAGATCTTTATCCGCGTTTAGCGCCCACTTCACAATGGGATACTGCTGCGGCGCAAGGTGTGCTTGAGGGTGCCGGCGGGCAAGTGCTGAATCTGCAAGGGCAAGCGCTGACTTATGCCGCGCAGGAAAGCTATTTGAATCCGCATTTTATTGCCTTACCGCAACAAGCTCCGTGGCGAGAGCAGGTTTTAGCCAGTCTATAGACTGGCGTTAGCACTGAGAGTTTTAATCCAGGTGTTTACCACTAATGTCGCAAAGCACCATTGGTTAAAGCCCTGCACACTGAACGTTTTAATAATAAGAACATATTTATGACTGAAAAAACTCCAGACCTGTTACGGGTAATTATTGCCGGTGCCTTAGTGTTGCTGGTGGTGCATACCTTAGGGCGCTTTATTTATACCCCTTTGCTGCCGTGGCTGGTTGAAGATGGCTTGCTGACACTAAAGCAGGGTGCGGATGTTGCTAGTTGGAACTATCTTGGCTATTTAATTGGTGCCTTGTTGGCCATGCGCTGGCATCGTGTTGAGCAAATTCATAAGGTCTTGCCATGGGCCTTGGCCATTAACGTCTTATGTACGCTGCTACAAACCCAAGCTGAAAGTGCTGAGAGTTTGTCGGCTTTGCGCCTGATTAACGGGATTACTAACGGTATCGTTTTTGTGCAAGCGCCGTCATTGATTCTGGAGTGGTTGGCACGGCATGGGCGTGCTACTGCCAGTGGCTTAGTGTATTTAGGAGTGGGTGTTGGTTTACTTGTGTCCAGTGCGCTGGTGGCTGTGCCAAGTGACTGGTTGCACGGGGCCGCGCGCTGGTGGCCGGCTTTTATTCTCAGTGTGCCCTTAGCATGGTGGGGCTGGCGTCAGTTGGCTG
>JAAYTE010000199.1 GCA_012518175.1 Gammaproteobacteria bacterium
ACGCAGTGGTCTCTGTGGCGGCACCTAACTTTGTTGAGTTAGAAGTTGTAGAAACCGACCCGGGTTTAAAAGGCGACACCGCACAAGGCGGCTCCAAGCCAGCCAAACTCAGCACTGGCGCGGTGGTGCGCGTACCACTGTTTATTGTTGAAGGTGAAACCCTTAAAATTGATACCCGCAGCGGCGAATACGTGAGCCGCGCTTAAGGTTTCATCCGCCGCAAGCATAAGGGAGCTCAACAGGCTCCCTTATTTATTTCAGCACACTTAGCCCGCAGGACACCTCAGCCATGAGTAGCTGGTCACCGAGCGCTGCACGCAGCGCCTTAGTCGCGCGTCAGCAGCTGTACCGCAATATCCGTGAGTTTTTCTATCGCCGCTCGGTGCTGGAAGTGGAAACCCCACTGCTCTGCCAAGCGCCGGTGGCCGATCCCAACATCACCCCCATGCAAGCCGAACAACGCTGGCTGCACACCTCCCCTGAGTACGCGATGAAGCGCATGCTCTGTGCGGGCTCTGGCGATATCTACCAAATCTGCAAAGTTTTTCGCGCCGGCGAAGCAGGGAAACGCCATAACCCTGAATTCACCATGCTGGAATGGTATCGCGTGGCTTGGAGCCACAAACAACTGATGGATGAAGTGGCTGAGCTGCTACAACTGTTATTGGCGCAGCGTTTTAATCAGCTGCCCATTGTCCACCTCACCTATGCGCAGGCTTTGCAGAACTATGCTCAGCTGGATGTGCACCACTGCAGTGATGCGGCGATTGCCCAGCGCGGTCAAGCTCTGGCCAATGCCGATTTAGACCTAGACCGCGACGGCTGGCTGGATGTGATTATGAGCCACCAAGTGGAACCGGCCTTAGCGCACAATACCCTAGTATTTATTGACGAGTTTCCCGCCTCGCAAGCGGCCTTGGCCAAGCTCAGCAGCAATGCGCAAGGGGTGCAAGTAGCACAGCGCTTTGAAGTGTTTTTCAACGGCATGGAACTGGCCAACGGTTACCAAGAGCTCACCGATGCCAAGCAGCAGCTGCAGCGCTTTGAACATGAGCTGCAAGGCACTGATCGCCCCCATGATGCTAATCTAATCGCTGCTCTTGAGCATGGCCTGCCGGACTGTGCCGGCGTTGCATTGGGTTTGGACCGAGTTTTACTGCACCTTCTCGATGCGAAAAATATTGCCCAGGTGCTTAGTTTTGACTGGTCGCGGGCCTGATCACAGGTACTGCGCTTGACCTAGCGCAATAGCCCGAAGCAGTGGCATGTATTGCCCAAATACAGCGTGCTAAACTTGCGCTAAAATTGATGTCGACATTACACCCCCCAATCTTTAATCAGCCTGATCGCAGCATTGCACGCAGCTGATTATTTAAATCAACTAAGTGAGGCTCCCATGCTTAAAAAAATTTTCCTAACCGGCTGCATGCTTTTGATGGCAGGCAATTTATTTGCCGCTGATAATCCCCACGTCCTAATTGACACCAGCTTTGGTGAAATCGAATTAGAATTGGAAGCAGAAAAAGCCCCGATCACCGTTAACAACTTTCTCGACTATGTGGATGCTGAACGCTATGACGGGACGATTTTTCACCGTGTCATTTCAAACTTTATGATTCAAGGTGGCGGCTTTGATCGTTACATGCAGCAAAAAGCGACCAAATCCGCGATTAAAAACGAGGCGGATAATGGCTTAAAAAACAACCGTGGCACTGTGGCCATGGCCCGCACCCAAGCGCCTGACTCAGCTACCATGCAGTTTTTTATTAACCATGCCGACAATGACTTTTTAAATAACAGCAGCCGTGACTTTGGCTACGCGGTGTTTGCTAAGGTTGTGCGCGGAATGGATGTGGTTGATCAAATTGCACAAGTAAAAACCAGCACCTATGGTATGCACCAAAATGTGCCAACTGATCCCATTGTGATTAACAGCATCAAGCGTATTGAGTAAATGAACTGGCACCGACAAAAAAGCGCGCCTACTAGAGCGCGCTTTTTTGTGTTTAGCCACCCGCGAGCATTAACGCAAGTTAATAATCGTCTGGGTAATCGCACTCTCGGTTTCAATGGTTTTTGCGTTGGCTTGATAGTTACGCTGCGCCACAATCAAGTTAACCAGTTGATCAGATAACTCCACGTTAGAGTCCTCCAAAGCACCCGCTTGAATCGCACCTAAAGTACCGGTTCCGCCAGGGTTACGCACTGGCTCACCGGACGAAAGCGACTGCACCCACTGGGTTTTACCCACAGGTGTCAAGCCTTGCACGTTGGCGAAATCAGCCAGCACCACTTGGCCTTGCACCTTCGATTGACCGTTGGTGTAACGGGCAAAAATCATCCCCGTGTCGTCAATTTCAATGCCCGCCAATTCACCCGTGGTATAGCCATCTTGTGAAACCGCATTGACCGCAAAAGCGCTGGCAAACTGCGTTGCAGTGCGCATATCCAAGGTCACCCCAGAGTTACTGGCTAAAGCCCCGTTTGCTACAGGTACCGGCGGCTTACCATTATTCAAAGTTGCTGGCGCCCACTGGCCGGCGCGCAAATTAATGGTGCCATCTTGGCCCAACTGCCAAAAATCATCAGCAGTTACAGCACCCCCTGGCGCAGGAATACCGGTAATTGGTTTTATTTTACCGGCACTGTCAAAGCCAATATCCAAGGAAATCGGCGTGTTCGCTCCCACCCGCGTAATAGCAGCGACAATATCATCGTTGCTCGGCGCTGGCACTGCGCTTAGCATTGGTGCCACTGCCGCGTCCACTTTTGAACGAAAGTCTGACGGATTTTCCAAAGAGGCCAGCGCAGAGGCTAAGATGCTGGCCGGTGTTGCTCCACCCGCCTGAGCTGCTTCAATGGCCGCTTGGTTGGATTTTCCAGCTTGGGGGTGCGCCCCATCAATCAGAGTATTCATCTTCCAATCATTGGGCCCAGTCTTAACAAAATACTGGGTAAAGGTATGGGCATTACCTTGTGTGTCGTAAATATTGGTTGAAGTCGATGAGTTATAGGTGGTTGGATCCGCGGCGGAAAATGGCGCATTCACCGGTATATTGTTGGTTGAATTAAGGTTAAATGACTGCTCAATTTTGCTCGTCGGCTTAGGATCTTGGCTGGCGGTTTTAATTTGCAAGTTGCTGATCTGTCCCGTTTGCAGCTGATCATTAGCGTCGGTGGCGTAACCTTGTAGGTTGTAGCCAAAGTTATCGACGATAAAGCCTTCACGGTCGGTACCAAAATAACCGGCACGTGAATAACTGATAGCACCATTATTGCTGACTTGGAAAAAACCATTACCATTGATCGCCAGATCAAGGGCGTTTTGCGTGTAGTTGATGTTGCCCTGATTAAACAGTTGCGACACATTCGATAAAAGCACACCGCTGCCTTGTTGGTTTTTACCGGTGCCCAATACCGATGCCGCATACACATCAGAAAACTCTGCGCGCGACTGTTTAAAGCCAGCAGTACCTGCGTTAGCAATATTATTACCGGTAACGTTCAGGTCTTTAGTGGCGGCGCGTAAGCCACTGAGGCCAATATTAAATGACATGTTGTTCTCCTTGCCGGTCGTCCGACAGTTGGCAAATTGCTAAAATCACTGACCAATAATTTGTACTTGTGACAATGGCACTGAACCCAACCCCGCTAAGTTCAATAACAGCTCACCATTGCCATGCCCTAACGTAACGCTGTCCACGTTGGCCGGTAATAGGGTGTAGAGGCCTTTGGTGTCGCCATCGATGCTGGCTTGCGCCTCAAACTTGTAAGTGCCTGGTGGCATGGTTTCCCCATCACTGTTTTTACCGTCCCACATAAAGCTGACGTTACCCGCCTCTTGCGCACCTAAATTAACGCGGGTGGCTAAAGTACCGTCCGCGCCATAAACGTTAACGTAAACGTTACTGCTGCTTTGCGGTAACACTAAGCTGGCCTTGAAGGTTTCCGAGGTATCCACCACGGCTTTTTCACTCGGTACAATCACCTTGCGCCCGACCAAGGACGAAGCCTGCAGCGCTTGCGAAGATTGATAGCCTGACAAAATCGTTTCCATACTGCCATTGAGCTTCTCAACCCCTTCCACCGTACTGAACTGCGCCAGCTGAGCGATAAAGTCACCATTACTTTGCGGCTCCAATGGGTTCTGGTTATTAAGCTGGGCGACCAACAATTCCAAAAACTCATTTTTGCCTAATTCTTCTTTGCCTTCTGCCTTAGTCGTGTGGCGGTATTGATCCATCACCGCACCGGCTGCACTGACACCTGCTGCACTCATTACTGCCTCCTAAGGCTTATTGGCCTAATGTGAGTACCCGCTGCATCATCTGCTTGGCGGTATTCATCATTTCAACGTTAGTTTGGAATGCGCGGCTGGCAGAAATCATGTCAGCCATTTCCTCCACCACATTCACATTTGGATAAAAAACATAACCATCGGCATTGGCCTGTGGATGATTGGGCTCATAACGTGGCTGCAAATCACTTTGGTCTTCAACAATGCCCAACACTTGCACGCCTTGCCCGGCCTGATCTTGCTCGGCAAATAAAGAACCTTGCCCCACGCCACCATTCATACTGTCTTGAAATACAGTGGCAAACACTGGGTGTCGAGCGCGGTAGGTTTGATCGATGCTTGAAGACACCGTTTCGGCATTGGCAATGTTGCTAGAAATAGTATTTAAGCGCGTGCTTTGCGCACTCATGCCAGTGCCGGCAATATTAAAAACGCTGGAAAGAGACATAATTAGGTACTCCTTTAGTCGCCGCGAAGGGCTGTCATCAACCCTTTGAACTTATTATTCAGCAGCGTAAAACTGGCTTGAAACTGCACCGCGTTTTCTGTGTAAGTGGACTGCTCCACCTGCAAGTCAACGCTGTTTTGATCAAGCGAGGCATAATTTGGATTACGAAAGCGCAGCGCTGGATCAGCCAGCTGCATGGGCTCCATGTCAAAATGTTGACTATTGGTGCGCTGCAGATTTGCCTGCTTGTGTGTCGTTTGCTCTGCTTGCGCGGCTAAAACACTGGCAAAGTCCAAGTCACGGGCTTTATAGTGCGGCGTATCAGCATTGGCGATATTGTTGGCCAACACTTCAGCACGCTGGGCGCGAAAGCCAAGCGCCTGCTCATGAATGCCGAGGGCTTTATCGAAATTGATGCTCATAACGCAACACCTGCTGATGATTTATCTTAGTTATTACCTAGCAATACTTATGCCAATAACAACAAGCCATATAAATCAAAGGGTTACGCGGTACTGACTGTCAACTATCTGACTGATCGGCGGCGGCTTGCCGCTTTTTAAATGCCCAGGACGGGTGAGAAGAACAGGCGGCAAACAGTCACCGCCTGCTAAATCTTATAACTAAGCTTGCGTGGTATAACGCAAAATCTCCACAACTTGCGCTGGGGTCGTAGCCCAAGCCATAGCAGCAGCATCCACCTCCTTGAGCGGATGGATAATATTTTCCGCATGCAGCGTCACATAGGGCTTACCTAAGGCGGCGCAATAGCCTGCATCAAAAGCGGCATTCCACTGCTTGTACTTATCACCAAAACGCACCACAACTAAATCACTTTGCTCAATTAAAGTTTTAGTACGGATCGCATTGACTTTAGCCGACTGATGATCGCGCCAAAAGCTGTTTTCTTGCGCGCCTAAATGATCACCAGCAGCGTCACTGGCCTCATGATCAGTCACCGCTGAGGTAAAGCTAATATCTAAACCTAAAGCCTCAGCGCCCTGCTGAATCTCTTCACGCCATGACGTATGAATCTCTCCGGAAAGATACACATTAAAACTCATTTTATTCTCCTTAAAATAACCAAACTGACGTTAGCTGACACTGCCGTGCGGGGTTAATCATCGCTAATCTCAATGGATGGCATTGCCGCACTTTGCTGATTAAGCACACTTAAACGTGCGCCCACAGTGCGGGCTAATTGCTGATAAATCATCGCAATCTGGCTTTCTGGATCAGCGCTGGCAGTTGGCTCACCACCATCGCACTGCAACCGAATAGCCATTGACAGCGGTAAAGAGGCCAACAATTCAGCATCGTAACTTTCAGCTAAACGCTCACCGCCGCCCTCGCCAAACAAGTGCTCAGCATGACCGCAATTAGAACAAATATGCACTGCCATGTTTTCTACCACACCCAAAATTGGGATATTCACTTTACGGAACATCTCAATACCTTTGCGCGCATCCAGCAGAGCAATGTCTTGCGGCGTCGTCACAATCACCGCACCGGCCACTGGCACTTTTTGCGCCAAGGTCAGCTGAATATCACCGGTACCTGGTGGCATATCCACCACCAAGTAATCCAGATCATCCCAAGCAGTCTGGGTAATCATTTGCAACAATGCACCAGACGCCATTGGCCCACGCCACACCATAGGTGTGCTATCGGTGGTCAAAAAAGCCATGGACATCACGGAAATGCCATGGGCTTGAATGGGGACAAAAAACTTTTGCTCGCGAGTTTCTGGCTGAGTACCGCTGGGCACACCAAGCATAATGCCTTGGCTGGGGCCGTAAATATCCGCATCTAAAATACCCACCCGCGCCCCTTCGCGAGCTAAGGCTAAGGCTAAATTGACAGCTGTGGTGGACTTACCGACACCACCCTTGCCCGATGCCACGGCAATAACATTTTTCACTCCTGCTAAAGTTGGCACATCGGTTTGCCCTTGTGCGGCTTCAATCACCGTTTCAATGTTAACTTCAGCACGATTGACACCGGGCATCTGCTCTAAACTCATTTGCAGCATTTGCGCCCAGCCGGTTTTAAATAAATCTGCGGCGTAGCCCAGCTGCAACTGCACACTGACGCTATCACCTTGAATTTCAATGGAGCGCACACAGCCGGCGCTAACGGGATCAGCATTCAAATTAGGGTCAATTAAGCCCCTTAGGGTTTCTTCAACCGCAGCGCGGGTTACTGCACTCATGATGTTCTCCACTGCAAAATAGACTAAACGAAAACCATTCTAGCTGAATCTGGCCCTTAAGACCTTAACCCGCGGCAAGACTTGCCAGCACAGGGGATGAAAAAAACAGCCATTACCTATATAGTAGACCGCTTATTTCTATTCACTTTCAGTAGTTAGGAAGACCATGAGCGAAGCCCGCAAAATTTTAGTGACCAGCGCCCTCCCCTATGCCAACGGTTCAATCCACCTTGGCCATATGCTTGAGTATATTCAGACAGATATGTGGGTTCGCTTTCAAAAAATGCGCGGCAATCAATGCATCTATGTCTGCGCTGACGATGCCCATGGCTCAGCCATTATGCTGCGCGCTGAACAAGAAGGCATCAGCCCTGAGCAGCTAATTGAGAACGTACATGCTGAGCACAGTGCTGACTTTGCCAACTTCCTTGTGGATTTCGATAACTTCTACACCACCCACAGTGAAGAAAATCGCGAATTATCAGAAGAAATTTATAAGCGCCTAAAGAATGCTGGGCATATAGCGACCCGCTCCGTCACCCAGTATTTTGACCAAGAAAAAGGCATGTTTCTCGCAGACCGCTTTATTAAAGGCACCTGCCCAAAATGTGCCACGGCTGATCAATACGGTGATAACTGTGAAAAATGCGGTGCGACCTACCACCCCACAGAGCTCAAAGATCCGCGCTCAGCGATTTCTGGCGCAACACCGATTTTAAAAGACTCAGAGCACTACTTCTTTAAACTGCCGAACTTTCAAAACATGCTGCAAGAGTGGACCCGCAGTGGCACTCTGCAAGACTCGGTAGCCAACAAATTGGCCGAGTGGCTCGACAGTGGCCTGCATGAGTGGGACATCTCCCGCGACGCACCCTATTTCGGTTTTGAGATTCCGGATGCGCCCGGCAAGTACTTCTATGTTTGGCTGGATGCACCCATTGGCTATATGGCCAGCTTTAAAAACCTTTGCGTCCGTCGTCCTGAGCTGGATTTTGATGAGTTCTGGAGTAAAGATTCAAACACTGAGCTGTACCATTTTATTGGTAAAGACATTATCAACTTCCACGCGCTATTTTGGCCGGCCATGCTCGATGGTGCAGGTTTCCGCAAGCCAAGCTTTGTAAACGTACACGGTTACCTCACCGTCAACGGTGCAAAAATGTCCAAGTCGCGCGGCACCTTTATTAAAGCCAGCACTTATTTAGACCACTTAAACCCTGAGTATTTGCGCTATTACTACGCCTCAAAACTAGGCCGTGGTGTGGAAGATTTAGACCTGAATCTCGATGACTTCATTCAAAAGGTCAACTCAGACTTAGTGGGTAAAGTAGTCAACATCGCCAGTCGCTGCGCCGGTTTTATTCAAAAAGGCAACGACGGCATGTTAGTGGCAGACATGCCCAACCCTGAGCTATGGGAAAGGTTTCAAGCCGCCAGCCCATCCATTGCCAAAGCCTACGAGGCCCGTGATTTTGCCCGCGCGATGCGTGAGACCATGGCTCTGGCTGATGCGGCGAACGCCTGGATTGCAGACAAAGCACCTTGGTCAATGAATAAAGTTGAAGGCCAGCAAGCGCAAGTGCAAGCCATTTGCTCGCAAGCCATCAACCTGTTTAAGCAGTTGGTAATTTTACTTAAACCAGTACTGCCTAAATTAACCGCCGATGCCGAACAGTTCCTCAATGTGCCGCCGCTGAGCTGGGACGACTTGGGTACAACACTGGGCGCGCATCAGCTCAACCCTTTTAGCGCCTTATTAACACGTGTCGACCCCAAGCACGTGACGGCAATGATTGAATCCTCAAAGGAAGATTTATTAGAAATGGAAAACATCAGCAACCCTGACGCAGTCGCCGGTAACGGTGAGTTAGAAAAAGAGCCTATTGCCAAAGAAATCGACTTCAACGCTTTTGCTGCAGTGGATTTGCGTATTGCCTTGATTGAAAAAGCCAGCTTTGTTGAAGGTGCAGATAAGTTATTGCAACTCACCCTCGATTTAGGCGGGGAAAAGCGTAATGTCTTTTCTGGCATTAAAAGCGCCTACCCAGATCCAGCTGTCCTGGAAGGCCGCTTAACATTATATGTGGCTAACTTGGCCGCACGAAAAATGAAATTCGGTGTCTCAGAAGGCATGGTCTTAGCTGCCGGACCTGGCGGCAAAGAAATCCACCTGCTCAGCCCAGACGCAGGCGCTCGCCCAGGCCAGCGAGTGATGTAAACCTAGCTTTGCATAGCCGAGCTGGATAACGGCTGGCTATGCTTTGCTTAGCAAATAATCTAATTTTTTTACTGAGCATTGTTAGTCAGCACTTTCTAATATAGCTTTCACGATACCTCTGTTACCCAGCGAGATACTCTATGTTTAAACGCTTGCTAACACCGCTCTATCTGCTTTTGTGCTTATGTGCATGGTCACTCAATGCTCAGGCAAACTCAGCGCCGCAAACCTATCAGTTCCCCTTACACAACGCCTTTGAGGCGACCATTGCTGGCAC
>JAAYTE010000200.1 GCA_012518175.1 Gammaproteobacteria bacterium
TCGCTGCCCCCATGCGTGTGTAATAGCCGGGTTTCAAACCTTGAATGGTACCGCGCACGCCGTCTGCATAACGCTGATCAAAGCGTTTGATTTCTTGCATGCGCACCTGATGGCGCCGCAGTGAAGAAAAACCATACAGAGCAAAATCATCACCCACAGCCGAGAGTGCCTCGCCAAACAGCAACATACTGTCAGCCACCACATCGATCACTCGGCGCTCATCATTGATGTGCGCATCAGTGGACATGGATAAATCCGCCAGTAATAAACAGGATAAATCACGCTGCTGCTGGCGTTTTTCCATAAACAAACCACGCTCAGCCACTTGCCCACATTGGCGTTCCACATGAAAATCTAAGCAGGCTTGTAAATCCAGCTCATCACCTTGCGCTTGTTGATGCAACCAACGTGGCTCACTGCGTAAATTCTCGAACTGGCGACGGATGCGGCGCGCCAGCTGACTCAAACGCAGCGGTAAGGGTGCTGCTTCTTGGTCACGTGGTTGCATCATTTGCACATTAACAAAGTCCGCTTGCAAAGCGTTTTTACGAAAATCCCACTCGGGCAGTTTGATGCCCTCACCCAGCGGAATATCATCCACATCAGCGGGGGGTAAATCCAAGTGCAGCTTTAAACCGCCACCTTTACGTTTGCGTTTACGCGATAAAGCAATTTCATCGAGATCATCGGCCACTCGCGCCGCATCAAGATCTTCGTTGTCATCACCGCAGCGATCGACATCAATGTGCTCTGACCAACTGAATAAGTTTTCTAGGCGAAATAACAATAAACCTTCTTTCCCCGAGTTATCTGCAACTCGTTTGGCTTGCTTGCGTACATCACGGCCTTCGCCTTGTGCTGCACCTATCACATCACCTTCATCGTCCTCACTTTCCAGATCACTTTTTTGCGGGTCACCTAAGCGTTCAGCAGGATAAAGCCACAGCGGTAACGGAAATGGCGCGCGCTCAGTGACAGGAAAATCCACCACACTGCCCGGCTCTAACAATGCTTGGCGTAAAGCCCGCTCTAAAGCGGCTTCGTTGTTCTTTAATGTATTTGGATCGGGACGCAAGGCTAAATGCGCTTGCAGCAAACGCTGATAACGCGGGCGCATGGCAGGGTATTGCTGCAGAAGATTTTGCGTCCAACGTTGATTATCACGACCCCAGTGGCGCATTTTGTCAGAGGTGGCGGCCAGTAAGGCCAACCAGCGATACAGGTCACGGTTGAGTTCCTGATCAGGGTACACCGCTAGGCTGGCAGGTAGACGTAAGTTCTCCGCATCCGCCCAAGCAACGGCTAATTGTAAGCTGCTACCGGCAATTTGCTGCACCAATGAGCGGCGCAAGACCATTTTACGCGCACTGGAAGCCTCCACCGCCACACCAGAAGCGCCGCCTAAGGCACGAAACAACACGGCTAGCGAGCGCTGCATATCTTCCAGATCTACCTGCGCTTCAGGAAAACCTGGGTCAGCACGTCGAGTGATAAATTTGTGCCAAATCTCACCGGCCCACTCTTCAACTTCAACACCAATGCCCATACCCGACCCCTCTTTCGGTTGCGCCAGCTGCAAAGAACGCTCATAGCGCTGGCGCTCAAACAACTTCGGCCCACTGGATAAGCTGGGCCGAAGATCCTTACCTCATCACGTTAATTTACGTGACTATGCGCGCCCAGCAACGGCTGCTGTCACTTGCTCAGCACGACCACGCTGGCGGAAGCTCAGTAAGTAAGCCACTAAACCGATCAAGAAGATCACCCCCGCAGCTAAACGCAGCCAGTAGAAGATAAACAACTGATCCTGAGTTGCCATAAAGCCTAATGCAGCGCCATCCTCTGGTATACGTTGCAACCAGATTTGCACAACACCCGCGGCAGACAGGAACAATGTGATAAACACCATGCTGATGGTCATCAACCAGAAGCCCCACATCTCCAGCACTTGTGCTTTATTATCCGCAGCTTCGCCAAGGCCACGCAGCTTCGGCATTGCGTAAGAAATCAAGGTCATCACGATCATGGCATACGCACCATAGAAAGCTAAGTGACCATGGGCCGCAGTTAACTGCGTACCGTGCGTGTAGTAGTTCACTGGCGCTAGGGTATGCAGGAAGCCCCAAACACCGGCACCTAAAAACGCAGTCACAGTCGTACCCATCGCCCATAATGCAGCGGCTTTATTGGGGTGCTCACGACGACGGCGGTTGATCATATTGAAGGCAAACAACACCATCGCAAAGAAGGGTAACGGCTCCAGCGTGGAGAAGA
>JAAYTE010000201.1 GCA_012518175.1 Gammaproteobacteria bacterium
CAGTCTCACGGTCGATTTGCGGCCAGTTTTCCAGCTCAGCCAACAACGGTAGGCTGCCAATATCCTGAAACAAACCGCCTAAAAGCGCGTCGTCCGCAGATATTTCCGGCAATACACTGGTTAAACTGGCTGACCACGCCGCCCGCGCCAAAGAGGCGTTCCAGCGCGTACGAAACGCTTTTTGTAAGGCCAACTCTTTGCTAATAAAAATATTGCGCACGGCAAAGCTTAATACAAGGTTATTGAGCTTACTGGTGCCCAAACGCGCTAAAACATCGCGCAGTGAGCGGCAGGGGCGAGCACTTTTTAATAGTGGACTGTCAGCAAATTGCATTAAGTAAGCAGCCAGTGGCGGGTCGCTATTGATCACACGACTGAGGTGTTCTAGAGAGGTGTAAGGGTCGCGTAATAAGCTACGGATTCGCAGTGCGTTTTCTGGCATCTGCGGGATCTTCACTGTGCCTTTAAGGAAGGCACTCAGCAGTGAGTAGTGTAAGCTTTGTTGTGCTGAGCTTTGAGTACTGTTGGTGTCACTCATTGACAAGTTATCCTGGCTTTCCTAGGGTGCTGCTTTTTTATCGCAGGTTGAAATCATGCCGCAGTATAACCGTATTAAGCTGGAAGAGAGTTGGAAAACAGCGTTATCTGCTGAATTTGAACAGCCTTATATGCAGCAGTTGTCTAATTTTTTACGCGAAGAAAAGCAGCAGGGGAAAGTTATTTATCCGCCCGGCGGGCTGATTTTTAATGCGCTGAACTTAACGCCTTTGCCTAAAGTTAAGGTGGTTATCTTAGGGCAAGACCCTTACCACGGCCCTGGCCAAGCCCATGGTTTAAGCTTTTCTGTGCCTGTTGGTATAAAAGTGCCGCCGTCATTGCTCAACATGTATAAAGAGTTGCAGCGTGATTTAAATATCCCCATTGCCCAGCACGGTTGTTTACAAAGTTGGGCAGAGCAGGGGGTGCTGTTGCTTAATACAACTTTAACGGTGGTGCAGAGCCAGGCGGGTTCTCATGCCAAGGCCGGTTGGCAGCGCTTTACTGATCACATCATTGATTGCGTCAGTGCGCAGCAAGAGCATGTGGTGTTTATGTTGTGGGGCGCCCATGCGCGCAGTAAGGCGCAGCGTATTGATGCCAGCAAACACTTGTTGCTCAGCTCGGTGCACCCCTCACCGTTATCCGCTTACCGCGGTTTTATCGGTAATGGTCACTTTAGTCAGTGCAATAAGTTTTTACAGCGCACCGGACAAACCCCCATTGACTGGCGCTTGCCTGAACTCAGTACCGAGCAGACTGAGCTGCCGTTATAAACCTCTGATGCTATGGCGGCGGTTCTGGCTGGTTGTCGTGGGCTAAGTGCGCCAGTAAGCGCGCAATGGCTGCATCGAGCTCATCCAGTGCCGGATCAATTTGTGCGGCGTTATTTTTTAGTAAGACTTCACAGGTTTTACAAATAGCGCGCAATTGCGGTACGCCGCAATATTGGCTGGCCCCATGAATGCGGTGAATGCGCTCCAGCAGTGCGCCGCGATCGCTTTGACTGCGGGCTTGTTGGATATAGGCGCGATCACTGGGCAGAGATTCGAGCAGCAAGGTCAACAGCTCATTGGCGAGGCCGTCTTTGCCGTTGGATAGTTTACGGCCTTCGTCGCGATCAATAACTGGCAAGTGCTGATGTTCAGTGCTGATGGGCATAGGTTGCTCAAGTTGTGCTTGCGTGGCCATAAAAACCCCTGTCCATTTGGCAATGGCTTGGGCTAGGGATTGCTCGCTGATCGGCTTACTTAGGCAGTCATTTAATCCGGCTTGTAAAAATAAGTGGGTTTCATTGGCGAGGGCGTGGGCTGTCACCGCAATAATTGGGGTGGTTTCCAGCTGCTGGTTGTGCTCCCACTCACGCATTGCCGCTGTACATTGCTGGCCGCTCATAACCGGCATTTGAATATCCATAAAGACAATATCAAAGCTGTGTTGCTGGAACAGCGCCAACGCCGTATGGCCATTGTCGGCGCTGCTGACCCGTGCGCCCATGTCTTGCAGTAAGGTTTTAATTAACAGTAAATTGGCCGGGTTATCGTCCACGCACAGGGCATGTAACTGATGTTGCTCAGGGCCAGTTAAGGACTGCTCTGACGCTGGGTTTTGAATGGCTAAAAGGTTATTAACCGCATGTTGCAAGCGGCGATGAC
>JAAYTE010000202.1 GCA_012518175.1 Gammaproteobacteria bacterium
TCATGAAAGTTGGCGTGATTGGTGGTGGGCAGTTAGGACGTATGTTGTCGCTGGCTGGAACACCCTTAGGAATGCAGTTCACTTTTCTTGATCCGGCAGTGGATGCCTGCGCTGCGGCAGTGGGTGAGCACTTGTTGGGTGGTTACGACTCACAAGAACACTTGCAGCAATTAGCGCAAACAGTTGACTTGGTTACCTTCGAGTTTGAAAGTGTGCCGGCTGAAACTGTGGCTTTTCTTGAGCAGTTTGTGCCCGTATATCCCAGCGCTAATGCGTTGCGTATCGCTCGGGATCGCTGGTTTGAAAAATCCATGTTTAAAGCATTGGGTATTCCCACCACTGAATTTGCTGATGTGTTGTCGCAAGCCGATTTAGAGGCAGCCGTGGCGCAGATTGGCTTACCGGCAGTTTTGAAAACCCGCACTTTAGGTTATGACGGTAAAGGCCAAAAAGTCTTGCGTGAAGCCGCTGACGTGGTGGATGCGTTTGCTTATTTAGGCAATGTGCCCTGCATTTTAGAAGGCTTTGTGGCTTTTAGCGGTGAAGTGTCATTGATTGCAGTACGCGGCCGTGATGGCGAAGTGCTGAGCTACCCATTGGTGCATAACGTGCACAATGACGGTATTTTACACCTGTCGGTGGCCAGTGATGAGCATCCGTTGCAGGCGCTGGCGCAGGATTATGCTGAGCGGGTACTGAAAGAGTTGGATTATGTGGGTGTTTTGGCCTTTGAGTTCTTTGAGGTGGATGGCGGTTTAAAAGCCAACGAAATTGCGCCACGGGTGCATAACTCAGGACACTGGACGATCGAAGGGGCTGAATGCAGTCAATTTGAAAACCATTTGCGTGCTGTTGCGGGCTTGCCATTGGGCTCCGTAGAAAAAGTGGGCCATAGCGCTATGCTGAACTTTATCGGCAGTATTCCGGCTACCGCTGATGTAGTTGCCGTGGCTGACTGCCATTTGCATGACTATAGCAAAGCTTTTAAACCTGGCCGTAAAGTCGGGCATGCCACCTTGCGCAGCCAAAGTGCACAGCGTTTACAAGAGCAAATTGCTGCGTTGGAAGCATTGTTAGACAGTTAAAACCGCTCTGAACTCTGCTACTGCGCAGCAGTCCACTATAGCCACTGTGGTAATCCAGTGGCTAAGTTACTAGGAGCATTGCATGCGTTCTTTACTGCTAAGTGTGTTGTTGCTGGCTGGCGCTGCGCAAGCTGCGTTAGAGGAAACCGACTGGCTGGACCTTATGCCAGAAGCGGACCGCAAGGCGTTGTTAGAAATGCCAGAAATTACCCATGACAGCCCAGAGGCTGACAGCGGCTTTTATACCCCTGACGGCGGAGGCCTGCGCAGCGCAGATAAAGCGATGCCGGACTTTATGTATTCCGCGCAAACCGTTCCGGCGCTGGATGGCCGCGAGATTCTGCTGGGTGGTTACCCTGTGCCTTTAGAGACTGATCAACGCGGCCAGTTTGTTGAGTTCTTTTTGGTGCCTTATCCGGGTGCCTGTATCCATGTTCCGCCCCCGCCACCAAATCAAATTGTATTGGTGCGTTATCCGCAAGGGATAAACCTCGAAGATATTTATGCCCCCTTGTGGGTCGAGGGTGTTCTACGGGTTGAGGTCAGCAGCAATGCATTGGCAGACTTTGCCTATGCCATAGATGCCGAAAAAGTTGAGCTAATTACCGAATAAAGAGAGTCTGGGCAAAGCTTGTGAGACAGACTTAGAGGCGCTGTGACTAGCCTTAGCTGAGCTGTAATTGATTGGCGCTATAATACTTTGTAAACATTCTAGTGCTGGCTCTAGCATGGCTTCTTACTGTGAATAACTTCATGATAAAGCGATTGTAGGCTAGGTTTCGGCATCGCTATGCTCAAGAAAGTTTCCGTAACAGATGTGGTGTTGGGTATGTATATCCATGAGCTCTGTGGTTCTTGGATGGATCATCCTTTCTGGAAAAAAGGGTTTGTATTGCAAACTCAGGCTGATTTACACAGTTTGCAAAGCAGTGCTATTAGCGAAGTGTGGATCGACTCCACGAAAGGGCTGGATTTGCCCGATAACCTCGCTAGTGAACCCGCCAGCACAGTAGCCGAGAGAGTAGAAAATGTTTTGCAGGAAGCTTTAGCTACTACTGAGTCATTGACACCTGCGGTGACCATGACTGATGAAATGCAGCGTGCATTTGATATCTGTGAGCGCTCCAAGCAGTCGGTGCTTACCATGTTTTCTGAGGTGCGCATGGGGCAAGCCATTGAGCTGCATGGGGCGAATGAAGTGGTTGCTGACATCACACAATCTGTGTTGCGTCACCCCTCAGCGCTGCTGAGCTTGGTGCGTTTAAAAAATGCCGATGAATACACCTATATGCACTCTGTGGCCGTGTGCGCCTTGATGATTGCTCTAGCGCGCAAGCTTGAGCTCAGTGCCGAGCAAGTACAAAAGGCTGGGGTGGCTGGTTTGCTACATGATGTCGGTAAAATGATGATCGACGACACAGTTTTAAATAAGCCAGGGCGGCTCACCGATGAGGAATTTGCCAAGGTACGCTTGCATCCTGTTTATGGAGCCAAGCTGCTTTTAGAAAGTGATTCTGTAATTAGCCCTGAAGTGTACGATGTGTGCTTGCACCACCATGAAAAATATGACGGTAGCGGCTATCCAAAAAAGCTGAAAGGCCAGGATATTAGTTTGTTTTCTCGCATGGCCGCAGTCTGCGATGTGTACGATGCGATTACCTCAGACCGCCCCTATAAAGCTGGCTGGGGGCCTGCGGAGTCCTTACAGCGCATGGCACAGTGGCAAGGGCATTTTGACCCTCAAGTGTTTCAAGCATTTGTGCGCACTATGGGTATTTATCCTGTGGGCTCTTTGCTGCGTTTGCGCAGCGGTCGCCTCGCTGTGGTGACTGAAAAAAATGAGGTGAACTTGCTAAAGCCAAAGGTGAAAGTTTTCTTTTCGACTAAGTCAAACATGCCCATTGAGCAGCGAGTGATTGACTTGGCGCAAGCGGGTTGCAGTGAAAGCATCATCGGCCGCGAGTCAGTCGAAGACTGGGGTTTTCCTAATTTGGATGACCTATGGTTGAATTAATTGCGCTAAGATAGCTACTTTTGCGCACAACAGTATCGGTTGTTAACGACAGCCATCGCTTGCTCTATTGACCGTGAGGACGCTATGCAGCCTTTTGTAATTGCCCCATCTATTTTATCCGCCGACTTTGCCCGCTTAGGTGAAGATGTTGACCGTGTCCTCGCTGCTGGCGCAGACACAGTGCACTTTGATGTGATGGATAACCATTACGTGCCGAACTTAACAATTGGGCCGATGGTGTGCAGTGCGTTACGTAAATACGGCATTACCGCACCCATTGATGTGCATTTGATGGTTAAGCCTGTGGATCGCGTTATTGGTGATTTCATTGAGGCGGGTGCCAGTTACATTACTTTTCACCCTGAAGCTTCTGAGCATGTGGATCGCTCCTTGCAATTGATCAAGCAAGGTGGCTGTAAAGCCGGTCTGGTATTTAATCCGGCGACGCCGCTGGATGTGCTGAAGTACGTCTTGGATAAAGTCGACATGGTGCTTTTGATGAGCGTTAACCCGGGTTTTGGTGGACAGTCATTTATTCCTGGCACTTTGGATAAGTTGCGTGAAGCGCGCGAGTTGATTGATGCCAGCGGTTTGCCGATTCGTTTGCAAGTGGATGGCGGGGTCAATGTGAAAAATATCAAAGCAATTGCCCAAGCAGGTGCTGACACCTTTGTCGCTGGCTCAGCCATTTTTAATGCGCCAGATTATGCCCAGGTGATCTCGGCGATGCGTGCAGAGCTGGCAGGTGTGCAACAGTGAAAACTTTGCTTGGTGTGTTGAGCGGGCAGCTGCCTAAATTGGTCATGTTCGATCTGGATGGCACCTTAATAGACTCAGTGCCGGATTTGGCTGTTGCCACGGACCAAATGTTAGTGCAGCTTGGCCGCGCCCCCGCGGGGATGGATAAAGTGCGCAACTGGGTCGGCAATGGTGCACCTATGTTAGTGCGTCGCGCCTTGGCCGATGGTTTTGCTGAGCAGCACATTAGCGCTGAGCAAGAAGCCCAGGCGCTGGCAATCTTTATGCAGGTGTATGGCACAGGTAACAGTTTAACGACGTTGTATCCCGGTGCGCTGGAGACTTTACAGTCGTTGAAAATGCTGGGAGTGAAGCTGGCTTTGATCACCAATAAACCAGAAAAATTTATTCCTGAGTTATTGGCCGAAATGCAAATAGCTGAATATTTTGAGTGGGTTGTTGGTGGCGATACTTTGCCGCAGAAAAAACCTGATCCTGCTGGACTGCTTTGGGTTATGCAGCAAGCAGGCGTGACTGCGGAGCAGTGCCTGTTTGTAGGCGATTCTCGTAATGATGTGCAGGCGGCCCGCTCTGCTGGCGTGGCATGTATTGCGGTGACCTATGGGTATAACTATGGAGAACCGATCAGTGCAGAGAATCCAGCGTTAGTGCTAGAGGATCTCCGGGAACTGTTTCTCTAGTGTTACTCTGCTTGACATCCTCACGCCCTAAAGAGGCGCTGATTTCTACTGCTAGACGGCCATGCCTGACCGCGAGAATATTTCGTGCCGCGTTTATATCGCGGTCGCTGTGCGTGACACCGCACGCACTGTACGTCCATTCTCTTATTTCAAGCCCTGCGATACCTTTCGGCCTGCTATCGGGCACTGCGCCGCAACAGCTACAGGTTTGGGTGGTGTATGCCTCGTTCACTTCCTTAAAAACAATGCCTGCGTGAGCGCATTTATAGTCCAACATTGTTTTTAATTGACCCCAGCCAGCGTCCAGGACTGACTTGGCCATCGTGGTTTTAACGAGTTTTAAACTACTGACATTGCCCACATAGATCTCACCGCAGCAGTTGACCAGCGTGCGACTGAACTTGTGCGCGCTCTTTAATCGAGCGCTGGCTTAATTCATTGACAAAGTTCCAGACGAAATTAACGCTTCGTGCCATGCTGTTTAGCAGTGGCGCATGCTTATCTCGAATGCGAACTTTTAATGTTTTGGTGTGTTTTGTTATGCTGTATATAATACCAGTACGCACTCGCACTGCAAAGATTTTAACAACCTATTAGGGGGCAGCTTACGCCGCCCTAGCTATTCATCCTCGCACTAAAAACACGAGGCTTTTCGCGATTTTGGTAAAGACATCGACCATTAAAAAACCTCTGAATAACCATCTGCGTAGCTACCACTGCGTTAAAAATTTACTCAAAACGCTCATCTGCTCGTTGTAAACTGCGCTTTTTCGTAAGTTTTGCTTTGTGTTAGCGTCCTCGATAACGTTATTCAGAGGATCCTTAAGAATCGACAATACTTACAAGGTTAAATAGAAAAAACAGCATCTAGCAGTTGCGCCTTAACATTGGCTGCGCTAGTGTTAACTAATATTTAAGACCATCCCAAGGGACCCGCTCGTGGTTGTTGATCGCAAACTATTGATAGGCACATTACCAGCGGCATCAGGCCGTTGGCGTTGGCGTGTCTAATTGTTTTTGGTTGCCATTGTGGCGACATTGTTTGTGATTATCCCTTTTCCCCCTCTTGCCACGAGGCTGATATGACCCACGAAGAATTTTTGCGCTTAGCTGCAGAAGGCTATAACCGTATTCCTTTGGCGCGCGAAACGCTGGCCGATTTTGATACCCCTCTCTCAATTTACTTAAAACTCGCTGATGCACCTTATTCTTACCTATTGGAATCTGTCCATGGCGGTGAGAAATGGGGGCGCTTTTCTATTATAGGTTTGCCCAGTAGCACTCGTTTACGGGTTGATGGTCAGCGGGTACGGGTGATTACCCATGAGCGGGTGGTCGAGGACCTTGAGGTTGAGGACCCGCTAGATTTTGTTGAGCAATTTAAAGCACGTTATCAAGTGCCAACTTTGCCGGGCTTGCCACGTTTTAATGGCGGTTTGGTCGGTTATTTTGGCTATGACAGTGTGCGTTATGTGGAGCAGCGCTTAGCCGAGTGCCCCAATCCTGATCCGCTGGGCACCCCAGATATATTATTGTTGGTCTCCGATGCTGTGGTGGTTTTTGATAACTTGTCCGGCAAGTCGCATTTAATTGTCTTGGCTGATCCGAGCAAACCGGATGCTTATGCGCAGGGTGTGCTTGAGTTGGAACTGCTGAGTGAACAGTTGCGCAAACCATTGACGCCACGCTCAGGTGTCGATCTCAATGCGCTTGATGCCCCTGAGCCAGAGTTTTCCTCAAGCTTCAGTCGTGAAGATTATCAAAAAGCAGTGTTGCAGATTAAAGACTATATCGCTGCTGGTGACTGCATGCAGGTGGTCATTTCGCAGCGTATGTCCGTGCCTTTTACCGCGGCACCAATTGATTTGTATCGAGCACTGCGCTGTTTTAATCCAACCCCTTATATGTACTTCTTTAACTTGGCTGAGTTTCATGTGGTGGGCAGCTCGCCAGAGGTGTTAGTGCGGGTTGAAGATGGCTTAGTCACAGTGCGTCCCATTGCCGGTACCCGTCCTCGTGGTGCCACTGAAGAAGAAGATAATGCCCTTGAGCAAGAGCTGTTAGCCGATAAAAAAGAGTTGGCTGAGCACTTAATGCTGATTGATTTAGGGCGTAATGATGTAGGGCGAGTAGCAGATACCGGTAGTGTCAAAGTCACTGAGAAAATGATTATTGAACGCTATTCGAATGTCATGCATATCGTTTCCAATGTCACTGGAGAGTTACGTAGTGAGCTGAGCGCTATGGATGCTTTGCGGGCGATTTTACCGGCAGGTACGTTATCCGGCGCACCTAAAGTACGGGCGATGGAAATTATTGATCAGCTCGAACCAGTGAAACGAGGGGTGTACGGTGGCGCCGTGGGGTACTGGGCATGGAATGGCAATATGGATACCGCCATTGCTATTCGTACTGCGGTGATTAAAAACGGTCAACTGCATGTTCAAGCTGGCGCCGGTATTGTCTCCGATTCGCAGCCAGAGTTGGAGTGGGAAGAAACTCTAAATAAGCGCCGTGCCATGTTTAAAGCGGTGGCTTTGGCGGAGAAAAGTAAGCCGTAAGCGGCTGGGTATTTTTAATAAATTGATGTGTTAACGCAAAGGTAGGTCGAAATGTCTCATCGAATCAGAGTAGCAATTGCTGGTTATGGCAATTTAGGACGTGGCGTTGAAGCAGCGCTGGCGCAAAACCCAGACATGCGTTTGGTTGGCGTGTTCAGCCGTCGTGAGCCTAGTAGCGTGAAACTGTTAGATAGCAGTACGCCAGTTTATGCCATGGCTGATATCGAACAATATCAAGATGATGTGGATGTGATGATTTTGTGTGGCGGATCCAAGTCTGATCTGCCAGAGCAAGGCCCTTATTTAGCTAAGTTTTTTAACACTGTCGACAGCTTTGATACTCACGCTAAAGTGCCTGAGTATTATGAGGCACTGGATCAGTCAGCCCGGGATGCTGGCCGTGTGGCCATGCTATCGGTGGGTTGGGATCCAGGCTTGTTCTCACTGAACCGTTTATATGGCGAAGCTATTTTGCCGGAAGGTGAAACCTATACGTTTTGGGGCAAAGGTTTAAGTCAGGGACATTCTGATGCGGTGCGTCGTGTACCGGGAGTACAGTCCGCTGTGCAATATACGCTGCCGTCTGAAGATGCCATGGCGCGAGTACGTGCCGGTGAGCAACCCGAGCTGAGTACCCGTGAAAAGCATACCCGCGAGTGCTTTGTGGTGTTGGCCGAGGGTGCTGATGCTGATGTGGTACGTGAGAGCATTGTCAGCATGCCCGACTACTTTGCGGACTACGACACTGTGGTTAACTTTATTGATCAAGAAACCTTCAAGACAGAACACAGCAGCATGCCTCATGGCGGCTTTGTCATTCGCAGCGGTAACACCGGTGTGAATACCAAGCAAACCATTGAGTACTCATTGGCGCTGGGCAGTAACCCAGAGTTTACCTCCAGTGTGCTGGTGGCCTATGCGCGTGCGGTGCATCGTCTAGCGCGTTTAAATGATATTGGCGCGAAAACTGTATTTGATATTGCTCCAGGTTTGTTGTCACCGAAAAGCCCAGCGCAGCTGCGTAAAGAGCTGCTTTGATCTTATAACTTGATCCCTTAATCGCCTAAGGACCTGCTGTCATGCTGTTAATGATCGACAATTACGACTCTTTCACTTGGAACTTGGTGCAGTATTTTGCTGAGCTGGGGGCGAAGGTTAAGGTGGTGCGTAATGATGAATACACTGTGCCTGAATTGTTGGCCATGCAGCCTGCGCAGGTGGTGATATCACCAGGGCCTTGCACTCCAAATGAGGCCGGCGTTTCCTTGGCAGCGATTCAAGCCTTCGCTGGTAAAGTGCCGATTCTTGGCGTGTGCTTAGGGCATCAAAGTATTGGGCAGGTATTTGGCGGTGATGTAGTGCGGGCCAGTCAGCCTATGCATGGTAAAACCAGTCCGGTTTATCACCGCAATCAAGGGGTGTTTAGTGGCTTAAATAATCCGCTGACGGCCACCCGCTACCACTCTTTAGTGTTGGCACCCAGTAGCTTGCCAGCAGAGTTATTGGTTACCGCTTGGACGCAAACAGAGCAGGGGGAAATGGACGTCATTATGGGGGTACAGCACCGCAGTTTAACCATTGAGGGGGTGCAGTTTCACCCTGAGTCAATTTTGACTGAGCAAGGCCATGCTTTGCTGGCTAACTTTTTAAAACAAACGGGAGGGCGACGTTAATGGATATTAAAGAAGCGCTGAATCGAGCAGTGGGTCATTTGGATTTAAGTACTGCAGAGATGCAGTCGGTGATGCGGCAGATCATGACCGGGCAATGCACTGAAGCGCAAGTTGGCGGTTTTTTAGTGGCCATGCGTATGAAGAGTGAAAGCATCGATGAAATTGTTGGTGCTGTGCAGGTGTTACGTGAGCTGGCTGAACCTGTGGATATTGCCGGTGAGCACCTGGTGGATACCTGCGGGACTGGCGGCGATGGGATGAATATTTTTAATGTTTCCACAGCTGCCGCTTTTGTGGTGTCTGCCGCCGGAGCTCAGGTGGCAAAACATGGTAACCGTGCGGTGTCGGGCAAAAGTGGCAGTGCCGATTTGCTGGAGGCTGCAGGAGTATATTTGGACCTTAGCGCTGAACAGGTTAAGCGCTGTGTTGATACTGTGGGCGTGGGCTTTATGTATGCACCCGCACACCATGGTGCCATGCGGCATGCCAGTGGTCCGCGTCGTGAACTGGGTTTGCGTACTTTATTTAATATTTTGGGCCCCATGAGTAACCCTGCGCAGGTGAAAAACCAAGTCATTGGTGTCTTCAGCAAGCAGCTGTGCCGCCCGTTAGCGGAAGTGCTATTACGTTTGGGCAGCAAGCATGTGATGGTGGTGCATGCGCAAGACGGTATGGATGAAATCAGCTTAGGTGCGCCAACTTTTGTTGCCGAGTTAAACCATGGTGAGATTACCGAGTACCGTATTCAGCCCGAAGATTTTGGCATTAATAGCCAGTCGTTAATTGGTTTAGAAGTGGCAGATGCAGCGGCGTCTTACACTTTGATTCGGGATGCCTTAGGTAAGCGTGAGTTGCCTTACGCGCACAAAGCGGCAGAAATGATTGCTCTTAATGCTGGCGCAGCCTTGTATGTGGCCGGTGTGGCCAGCACTTTAAAAGAAGGTGTAGCGCGGGCCCATGACACTATCTACACTGGGCTTGCTTTAGAGAAGCTTGTTGAGCTTGTATCCTTTACTTCCGTGTTTAAGCAGGAGGCTGCCACCCTATGAGTATCCCAACTGTTTTAGAAAAAATAGTCGCGCGCAAGCATGAAGAAGTCGCCCTGCGCAAACAAGTTGTCAGCATCAGTGAGTTGCAGGCGCAAGCCGCGCAAGCTTCTGCACCGCGCGGTTTTGCTCGTGCTTTGCAGCAGCAAGTGCAGAAGAAA
>JAAYTE010000203.1 GCA_012518175.1 Gammaproteobacteria bacterium
AAGTTCAGTTGTTTAGCTCACCGCTGCAACACAGCACCTTACTTGGTCTGCACCGTTCACGCTTACGCGGACGCGGCATGGACTTTGATCAGGTGCGCGCTTATCAAGCCGGTGATGATGCGCGCAGCATTGACTGGCGGGTAACTGCGCGCACAGGCGAGGTGCATACAAAAGTCTTCCACGAAGAGCGTGAGCGCCCTGTATTCATTGTTGTTGAGCAAAGTTTGCATGTGTTTTTTGCCAGCACAGGTAACTTTAAATCTGTGATTGCCGCCCAAGTGGCCAGCTTATTTGCTTGGGCCAGCCTACGCCATAATGACCGTGTAGGCGGCTTAGTTTTTACCGACGCGGACAGCACCCATATTCCCACGCAACGCAATAAACACAGCGTCTTACACTTTCTTCAAGCCATTGCTGCTGCTAATCAGCGCCTACAACACGCCATGGCGCAAAATACAGATAACCCGCTCACTGACGCACTATTGCAAGCACGGCGCTTGACCCGTACCGGCAGTCTAATTATTTTAATTTGCAATGAGCGCCATCTAACTACGCAGAGCAGCGCCATGCTCCGCCGCCTTGCAGAGCATGCTGAGTTACTGTTACTGCCGCTCTCCGACCCTTTAGAGCACAGTCTGCCGCACTTGGGTGAAGCGCAATTTGCCTTAGGCGAGAAAACACTGAGCATTAATACTGACGCGCGCAACTTGCGTGAGCAATGGCAACAGCGTGGTGCGGCTTATCAGCAAGCCTGGCAAAGTATCGCGCAACAACTCAACGCCCCTTTATTGCCACTGAGTACAACACCTTGCGTATTGCAACAACTGCAGGGGTTTAGCCTAAGCAAAAACTCTGCTGCACAGGTAGCTGCTGATGATTAGTACTGAGCAACTGCAGCCCATTATTTTACCTCCGGCAGTGAGCTGGTGGCCGCCCGCTTTAGGCTGGTGGTTAGTGCTACTCTTGCTGTTGTTTTTAGGCGGAGCTTGGTATTACCGTGCCCAAATACATCCACAGCGCATACAGCCTGCCAACGATGACCCGTTACGCGACAGTGCTCTACAGCAACTGCAGGCACTCAACAAACCTTTTGACGGCCAACATGCTGGGCCATGGCTGCAGCAGTTGAATCAACTACTTAAGCGTATTTGTGCAGCGCGCTACCCAGACTTTACCAGCCACACTCTAAGTGGCCGCGAATGGTTGGCTTTTTTAGATAGCCGCTGCCCCGCAGCCGGACTCAGCCGCTGGATGATTTTAGTCCAAGGTGCCTACCAACCCAACTGCACCCTAGATGACAAATCAATCATGCAACTTGAGCAAGCCATCGACACTTGGATTCGTAAGCATGTTTGAATTTGCTTGGCCGTGGCTGTTTTTACTGCTGCCACTTCCCTGGTTACTACGCCGCTTTACCCCACCGGCACGCCAGCACAGCGCGCAACTCAAGGTTCCTTTTTATGCTGAACTAGAGACCCTGCAGCACCAGCAATCGGGTGTTCTAGCACGGTTACACAGCCACAGCTTTATTTACAGCCTGCTTTGGCTGCTATTATTGACTGCCGGCGCACGGCCACAATTACATGGCAGCTTACCAGAGCAAGCCCGCAGCGGCCGCGACCTACTGATTGCTGTCGATGTCTCCAGCTCAATGCTATACAGCGACATGCACTTAGATGGGCGCAGCGTGACCCGTATGGAGTTGGTCAAACATTGGCTGGATAACTTCATTGCAGAACGCCACGGCGATCGCTTAGGGCTGATTTTATTTGGCAGCCAGGCTTACTTACAAGCGCCCTTAACCTATGACCACCACAGCGTGCGCACTTGGGTGCAAGAAGCACAACCTGGTATTGCCGGTCACACCACAGCAATTGGCGATGCCATTGGCTTAGCCATTAAGCGACTGCGCCAGCGCCCAGCGCAGCAGCGAGTGCTTGTTTTAATCACCGACGGAGCTAATAACAGTGGCGTCATGGCACCCACTGCCGCAGCGCAACTAGCCGCGCGTTATCAAATTAAAGTTTATACCCTGGGCGTTGGTAGCGCAGCGAGCCAAGAACTCGCCAATCTCATTGACGCCAGCAGCTTAGAACTCGATGAACATAGCCTTCAAGACATTGCTCAAATAACCTCTGGTGCATACTTTCATATCGCCGACAGCACCGATTTAACTCATATTCACCAAGCCCTTAATCAGCTTGAACCCAGCGCCACCTATCAAAAGCCGCAACGTCAGTACCAAGAGCTTTACAGCTGGCCTTTGGCTGCTGCGCTCGTACTCAGTATGCTGTGGATAGCCCTGCGTATTTACCGCACTCGGACAGCAACCAAGGAGCTGAACTGATGCCAACACTCCTCAGCCTGTGGCCTGATTGGACGCGGCCTTACTGGCTACTCTGTGTGCCTCTAGTGCTGCTGTTAAGCTGGGGGTTTTATCGTACGCAGCAATCAAAAAAAAATGACTGGCGCAGCTGGCTACCTGAAGCCTTTCAAACGATTTTACTCAAGTCCAATAGCGCTAAAGATCATAACAGCCGCTACTGGCTGCTCGGCTGCGCATGGCTCTGTGCTATTTTGGCATTGCTAGGCCCTAGCTGGGAGCAATACACCCCGACCAACAATCACGAACGCGATCTGCCACCACTGGTGATTGCCCTTGAATTAACCCCTGAGATGCTGGCTGAGGATTTAGCCCCTAGCCGCCTAGATCAAGCGCGGGAAAAAATAAACAATCTACTCAAAGAGCGCGACGCAGCATATACCGCCTTAGTGGTTTACGCCGGCAGCGCTCACACCCTAGTCCCGCTGAGCAACGATCTACTCACCAGTCAAAACTTGCTGCAAGCACTGCAACCGGATTTGATGCCAACGCCCGGCAAGCGCGCAGATTTAGCTATTGCCCGGGCAACTGATCTGTTAGCGCAGGGTGCGCAAGGTGAAGGCCAGATACTCTTATTCAGCACAGGTGTGTCAACTTTAGAGCAGGCAGCCATTGAACAACACTTACAACGCCAGCCCATTGAGCTAAAAATTATCGGGGTGGGTAGCACTGCTGGAGCGCCCATTGTGCAATCAACACAAGGACACTTACTCTCTGACGCTACTGGTGCCATTATTATTAGCCGCCTCAATGAAACGTCATTGCAACTGTTAGCCGAGCATACGCAGAGTCCTTATAGCCGTCTCAGCACTGACGACAGTGACCTGCTTGCCCTAGATATGTTTACTCCCGTCAACCACAACCTCTCTGCGGCAATTAGCGCGGGCGCAAAAAGCCACTTCGATCAAGGCTATTGGCTTATTTTGCCACTGCTGTTAATCACTGCCAGTTTCGCTCGGCGCGGCAGTTTGCTGATAGTACTGGTGTGTGTCTTACCCGCGCAGGAAGCACTGGCTTTTAACCTTGAAGACTTATGGCTACGACCTGATCAACAAGGTGCCAGACTGATTGCTGAGCAACCGGCATTAGCAGCAGAGCGCTTTACTGATATGCAGTGGCGCGCCACGGCCCTATATTTAGCTGAAGACTATCAAGCTGCGGCTGAGCTCTTCGCACAACGAGAGGATGCCACTGCCCACTATAACCGCGGCAATGCCTTAGCCTTAGCTGGAGCACTGCAAGACGCAGTTGCGGCTTATCAGCAAGCTTTAACCCAGGCACCTGATATGCTTGCCGCGCAATATAACTTGGCCGTGGTTACAGAGCATTTAACCACAGCAAGCGACACTACAGAACCAGCAGCGCTCGAGCCTAACCCCGAAGCACCAGCCCAACCCAGCACAACTGCCACCCCTGCTATTGCTGTAGCGCCATCAACAACAGCAAGCGCCGCTGCAGACGACCCAAGCAACACAGGCGCAACACCAGCATTTACCGCAGCGCAAAAGCCTGATACGCCAACAGTAACAAAGCCCAGCACAACAGCGAGCAGCGACCACCCAGCATCAAGTGAGCCAGCGCCCACAGAACAACCTATACAATTAGAGGACTGGCTTGAGCAAATCCCTGATAACCCCAGCGAGCTCTTAAAGCGTAAGTTTTGGTATGAGCAAAATGCTCAGGAGACAGCCCCGTGAACCCTCGTGATATAGCAGTCTACTGCCTGACTTGTTTATTACTGCTGTGCATGCCACTCGCTCAAGCAGCGTCTTTTACCGCCAGCGTTGATCGCATGCAGCTCAATGCAGGGGAAAGTGTGCAGCTGATTTTAGAATCAGATGACACCACTCAATTTTTAACCCCAGATCTGAGCCCACTGAAACCTTTTTTTGAGTTACTTTCCAGTCGACAAGTCAACCGTTTAAGTACTGCCACAGGGGCTGAACGTCCAGTAACCCAGTGGCTATTAACCTTACTGCCTAAGCAAGCCGGCTTTGTAATCATTCCCCCGCTCAGCTTAGGTGACCTGCAAAGCACACCCATCAATCTGTATATCAAAGATGTCACCGAGCAAAATATTGGCCAGCTTGAGCCGGTCTACATTGACACCCAACTCGACCGCGACTGGGTTTATATTCAAGCTCAAGTGATCCTAACCTTACGCATTTACCACGCCATTCCATTGTTTTCTGACGGCAACCTAACACCGCTGCTGCTGGATAATGCCCGGGTTGAGCAACTCGATAAGCCACGTACCTTTGAGCGGCATATTAACGGCGTGCGCCATGGCGTGATTGAAGTCAGCTACGCAATTTTCCCACAGCAAAGCGGCCTCATTAACATCCCGCCACAAACCTTCTCAGCAACTTTGGCTGGCCACGACCCCCACTCTTTAACCCCCTTCACTGCGCAGCCTGGGCAACGTATTGAAGTGAAATCAGCTCGTATTCCTTTGCAGGTCAAAGATATTCCCAACGACTACCCAACTGATGCCGTCTGGCTGCCCGCTCAAGACATCAGCCTGACACAAAGCTGGACACCCAGCTTAGATACGCCGATCAATATCGGTACAGCAGTCACGCGACTACTTAAGCTGCAAGCACAGGGCTTACCCAGCTCGCTATTACCCGATATTACGCCACCGGCCTCCCCTGACTATAAAGCGTACCTAGACCAGCCCGTCTTTAGCCACCAAGACACTGAGCTAGGCTTGACCAGTCGCCGCGAGCAACGTCAGGCGTTTGTCTTTCAAACCCCAGGGCAACAAAGTCTTGCTGCGATTAAACTGCCCTGGTGGAACACCATTACTGACCAGCTAGAATACGCAGAGCTAGCAGAACAAAAACTGCATATCCAAACAGCCATGTTTAACCAAGTCTCTCCAGCATTAATGCCCAGCCACAGCCAGCCTGCAGCACCTGTGGCGCTTATACAGCAGCTGATATTTTGGCAAACTTTAAGTGCATTACTGGCGCTGCTTAGCTTGGCTGGTTTTATTTTATGGTGGCGTGCACGTCATCAGCCGGCCGTAATTGCCGCAAGTAGTAGCGGCCCCACGCCACGCAGCTTACAAGATGATTTAAAGCGCGCCTGCTTATCCAATGACGCCAATAGCACACGCCTTGCACTGGATGCTTGGGCCCGGCAATATCCAGAAACCTTAGCTGATATGGCTGCACGAGACAGCACCCTCAGCGCAGCACTGGATGCATTAAACAGCGCTTTATACAGTGAGAACTACAGCGACTGGCAAGGTCAAGCCTTATGGCAGGCCATTGGCAACTTATCATTTAATCCGCAAGCACAGAGCAGCGATGATGAACAGCTGCCGCCACTTTATCCGCCTTAAATCGCCGAACAACAGAACCTCTAGCGTATACTAGATTACCTCTGAGACTTTCGTTACGGCGAGTAAAGCGGTATGGTTTAAGGATTCCTTTAACTGTTTTTGGTGTTGAACACGGTTGTTCAACGTATTTATTTTTATGACTTGCGAGTGAGATAAAACGACGATGGCTGATTTACCAATCGATGATTTAAATATTGCATCTAACGTGACATTAATCACGCCAGAGCAATTGAAGAAAAAAATACCACTCAGCGCGCAAGCACAAAAAACCGTCTCCCATGGACGACAAGTTGTGCGCGATATTTTAAGTGGTAAAGACCACCGTTTATTTATTGTAATCGGCCCATGCTCTATTCACGATATTAAAGCTGCCCATGAATACGCTGACCGTCTCAAGGTATTAGCCGACGAAGTCTCAGACACCTTGGTTTTAATTATGCGGGTGTATTTTGAAAAGCCCCGCACCACCGTGGGCTGGAAAGGATTAATCAACGACCCTTACCTGGATGACTCTTTCAAGATTGAAGACGGCTTACACATTGGCCGCCAACTGTTACTGGATTTAGCGGAAAAAGGCTTGCCCACAGCGACCGAAGCCCTTGACCCTATCTCGCCCCAGTATCTGCAAGATTTAATCAGCTGGTCTGCCATTGGTGCACGCACTACAGAATCACAGACTCACCGTGAAATGGCCTCGGGCTTATCTTCTGCGGTTGGTTTTAAAAACGGTACTGATGGTGGCTTAACTGTAGCCATTAATGCCCTGCAATCAGTCTCAAACCCACACCGTTTCTTGGGTATCAATCAGCAAGGTGGCGTTTCTATCGTAGAAACTAAAGGTAACCGCTATGGCCACGTGGTCTTACGTGGCGGCAATGGTAAGCCCAATTACGATTCAGTGAGTGTTGCTGTTTGTGAGCAGGAACTGGAGAAGGCTAAAATTAAAGCCAATATTATGATTGACTGCAGCCATGCCAACTCCAACAAAGACCCAGCCTTACAACCTCTGGTCCTCGAGAACATTACCAACCAAATTGTTGATGGGAATAAATCCATCAGCAGCCTAATGGTGGAAAGCCACCTAGGCTGGGGTAACCAAGCCATTTGTGAGGACCTCAGTCAACTCAAATACGGTGTTTCTATCACTGATGCTTGCATTGACTGGGAAACCACAGAAAAAAGTATCCGCAGCATGCATGAAAAGTTAAAAGACGTTTTACCCAAGCGTCAACGCAACTAAAAGTTAGCTTAGCAAACAACAACGCCCAGCATTCGACTGGGCGTTGTTGTTTTTATACTCAGTCTTTATTGCGGATGCCGCTCAAGATAAACAGCAATATACGAACAACTGGGTACCACAGTTAACTCTTGCTGTTTAGCATACGCCAAGGCTTCTTTGGCTAAAACGGCTGCAACACCCTGCCCCCTTAACTCATCGGGTACAAAGGTGTGGTAGATATCTATCGAATGCTCATCGAGCACCCGGTACTCCAACAGCGCTTGATAACCATCAATCACGGCTGAAAAGCACTTATTTTGCGCATCATGCTCAACTTGAATTGACTCGCTCATCTGGACCTCCAAGATCAATGTTTTTAGCTCACTCAGGGCTTTAGCATACACCTACTTGCCCACAGTGTAGTCACTTCAATTAATACACTGGCCCTGCGTAGCCACGCTCAGGTTGCCATAGCTCAAGAATAAACTGCAGGCAAAAAAAAAGACGGCCAATGGCCGTCTAAAATAAACATCCCGGGGGAGGAATGTTTTACGCATGAATCTGTCTTCCCGCAGGAGGTAGACGACTGCAGCATAGCCCAACCCGCCGGGTAAACAATTAAACAATAGTCTATACAGTCAGCTTATGACCAACCATGCTACTGCTCCAGCTCGGCCAGCTGAGTTAAAAACTCAGCCTCCGTTAAAACAGGAATTGCCAACTCATGCGCCCGTGACAGTTTTGAGCCTGCACTACTGCCAGCCACCACGCAGCTGGTTTTCGCCGATACCGAACCTGCCACTTTAGCCCCAAGCTGCTCTAGGCGTGTTTTGGCTTGCGAGCGGGTTAACTCCTCTAAAGTGCCAGTTAAAACCCAGGTCTGCCCGGCTAAGGCCGCTGCTTGCACTTGTTCTCGCTGGCAGCTCCAGTGCATACCAAAATCGAGCAACTGCTGCTCCAAGCGCAGCGCAAGTTCGCGCTGCCCAGCTTGCTGAATAAAATCCTGCACAGCTTGCGCAGCTTTTTTCGGCAGACGCTCAATCGTATTTAGCGTCAGCCAATCGGCAGCAAACAAAGCTTCCACAGTCTGGAAGTGCTCCGCAAGCCGCTGTGCATTGGTGCGAGCGATACCACTGATATTGAATTGCTCAATAAACCCGGCAAAGGTCGTACAGGCTTGAAACTCAACAGCGGGCTGCCCTTCATCACTGGCTTGCACCTGCAGCTCAGTAAACTGGCGCAAAACAGATTGGTTATGCTGATCAGCAAAGAAGCTGGCAATTTCATGCGCGACTTCCGCACCAATCTCTGGCAACCACACTAACGTTTGCGCATAAGCTTGCTGGACCCGTGCTAAAGAGCCCAAAGCGCGCGCCAAGACTTTAGCGGTTTCCTCACCGACATCGGGAATACCCAAAGCAAAAATTAAGCGAGCAAGGCGCGGCTGCTTGCTCTTAGCAATAGCACTAATTAAGTTGCGCGCGGATAGATCAGCAAAGCCATCCAGCTCGACCACCTGCTCGTAGGTTAAACGGTATAAATCTGCAGGAGAGCGCACCAGCTCACGCGTTACCAACTGCTCAATGATTTTCTCACCAAGCCCGTCAATATCCATGGCCCGTCGAGATACAAAGTGCAGTAAAGCCTGTTGCAATTGCGCCTGACAACTTAAGCGCCCCATGCAGCGCCATACCGCCCCTTCACTAATGACTTCACGCCCTTTGCTGCGACGTACCAACTGGGTACGCTCGACTCGCGAACCACATACTGGGCACTGCGTAGGCGTAGCGATGGCTCGAGCATTATCAGGACGTCGCTCCAACACCACTTGCGTGATTTGTGGAATCACATCACCGGCGCGGCGCACAATAACGCTATCACCGACCATCACTCCTAAACGCGCCACCTCATCCATATTGTGCAAAGTGGCATTGGCAACCATCACACCGCCCACATGCACAGCTTTTAAGCGCGCCACGGGGGTAATAGCACCGGTGCGCCCCACCTGAAACTCAACATCCAATAACTCTGTGATCTCTTCTTGCGCAGCATATTTATAGGCTAATGCCCAGCGCGGTTCACGGGCACGAAAACCAAGCTCGCGCTGCTGCTCCAAGGCATTAATTTTAAATACCACACCATCAATATCATAAGGCAGCTGCATCCGGCGCGCACCGATATCCGCGTAATAAGCCAAGCAACCCTGAATGTCTTTAACCACCTTTAATTCAGGGCTGATCATAATGCCCCACTGGCGCAAACGTTGCAGTGTACTGCTGTGCTGCGCTGCTAAGCCTTCGGTACTGGTGCCATAACAGCAAAACTCCAAAGGACGGCTAGCAGTCACTTTAGAATCCAGTTGACGTAAACTGCCCGCTGCCGCATTACGCGGGTTGGCAAAAGGTTTTTGCCCGGTTGCTAACATGCGCTGATTCAGCTCAGCAAAGCCTGCTTTAGGCATATACACTTCACCTCGTACTTCCAACAGCTCAGGCCAGTCCGTGCCTAGCAGCTTCAGTGGCACATTGCGAATGGTGCGCACATTTGCAGTAATATCCTCACCCGTTTGCCCGTCACCACGAGTTGCCGCTCGCACTAACATGCCGTTCTCATAGGTGATGCTCACCGCTAAGCCATCGAGCTTGGGTTCACAGCAGTACTCCAGCGACAACTCTGGAGCAAACAAGTCATCTGCGTCTTGCTCAGCCCCTAATGCTTGCTGCGCACGCTGTGCGAACTCCAATACTTGCTCTTCAGCAAAAGCATTGCCTAAGCTAAGCATGGGTACAACATGTTGAACTTGCTTAAAGGCAGCCAATGGCTGACCAGAAACACGCTGCGTGGGCGAGTCTGCACTGATCAACTCTGGATGCTGTTGCTCCAGCTCACGCAGCTCGTTAAATAAACGATCGTACTCACTATCAGGTACGGTTGGCGCATCTAGTGCATAGTAATTGTAATCATGCTGCTCAATGGCGGCGCGCAGCTGGGCAATACGTGTGGCAATCGTGTGCTTTGCATTCATAACCTAATTCTCAAACAAAAAAGAGCAGCCTGAGCTGCCCTTTCAAATTGTCAGAATGACAACCGTTATAGTTTTTGCGTCAACTGCTGACGCTCAAAGTCAGCAATTCGTTGACGGTAATGCTCAATGGTTTGCGCGGTCAACACACTGCGATGATCATCTTTAAGATCGCCATCCAGCTCTTTAGCCAACTTACGTGCGGCAGCAATCATTAAATCAAACGCTTGGCGCGTATTACGCGGTCCCGGCAAGCCCATAAAGAAGCACACCGCGCGAGTACTGAATAAATCCATGTCGTCTAAATCAAAGGTGCCTGGATTCAGCGCATTAGCCATGGAGAACAGCTTATCGCCGTTACCTGTCATGCTTTCATGGCGGTGGAAAATATCCATCGCACCATAACGCAAACCACTTTCCAAAATGCTTTGCAGCAGTGCTGGCCCTTTAAAACCTTCTTCACTGCGCGAGACCACATGAATGATTAAGATTTCTTCGTAATCATCGGGTTCACTATCGAAGTTTTCTTGCGCTTTATTATCAAAAGGATTGAGCAGCGTAGGCTCTTCTGGATTCTCTAAACTAAAATCATCCGTTGCTGTTTGCGCAGCGAATGAGGGATGCAAATCAGTCTCCGCATGTAAGCCTAAATCAATGTCATCGCTATCTATGGACGGCTCACGCTTTTTAACAGGCCGTGCAGGGCCTAAAATCTCAGGATTTTCTTCATCGGGTAAGTCGGCCAAGTTGCGGTCAAGACGAAACTTAAGAGTGCTTCGATTACCGCTCATGCGCCGCCAGCCATCAAATAAAACAGCAGCAATGACAATAATACCGATGACTACCAACCATTCACGTAGACCAATATCCATGAGAAACCTGCACTCCTAAAAATAATTCAAAAAAAAGGGCCTCACAACCCTACACAGGTGATGCAGCACAGCATACATCACACTACACAATGTAAATTTAACTCAACGCAGTCAAGTACTAACGCCAAGATACTATTTTAGAACAGTAAATAGCGACAGTGTTCCATGACTTGCGTCTATATTAACAAAGATCATAGCTAAACTTATATTATTAACACGATAAATAAATAACAATTTGTCTGTCAATGTGTACAACTGTGTCTATTGAAAGCAACTGGCCAGCTGCACGAATGCACAACTGGCCAATGCCTCACTTACTTTTCTTACGCTTTTCGATTTTCTTCTTATTGGCTATCAGACGACGTTTTTTATTTACCTGGCGATCACTGAGTTTATTTTTCTTGCCCTCATAGGGGTTATCACCGCCTTTAAACTCAATACGAATCGGTGTACCAACCAGCTTTAAGACGCGGCGATAAGTGTTCTCTAAATAACGCACATAGCCTTTGGGTACCGACTCAACCTGATTACCATGGATAATAATCAAGGGGGGGTTGGCTCCACCTAAGTGCGCGTAACGCAGTTTAATCCGACGCCCAGCAATCATCGGCGGCTGATGCTCACGTACTGCATCTTCGAGAATCTGCGTTAAGCGATTGGTTGGCCAGCGGGTGATAGCTGAAGTAAAGGCATTTTGTACCGACTTATACAGGTGCCCCACCCCAGTACCGTGCAACGCTGAAATAAAGTGGATATCAGCAAAATCAACGAAATAGAGACGACGCTCTAATTCTTTTTTAGCATAATCGCGCTCGCTAGGCTGCATGCCATCCCACTTATTCAGCGCGATCACAATGGCGCGGCCGGACTCCAAAGCAAAGCCCAGCAAGTTCAAGTCGTGATCCACTACGCCCTCACGGGCATCCATCACAAAAATCACGACGTTGGCATCTTTAATCGCCTGCAGGGTTTTTACCACTGAGAATTTTTCAACTTCCTCAGATATTCTGCCGCGACGCCGCACCCCTGCGGTATCAATCAGAGTGTATTTTTCCTCATCGCGCTCAAAAGGAATATAGATACTATCGCGTGTCGTGCCTGGCTGATCAAACACCACCACCCGCTGCTCACCGAGCATGCGGTTTACCAGGGTTGATTTACCCACGTTAGGGCGACCAATAATAGCGATTTTAATGCCGTCTTTAGCATCAGGTCCTGGGATACGCTTTAGGTCTTCACCTTCAACGATGCTGTCTAAATCAACTTCATCTACAATATCTTTAGGAAACTCACCCAAGCTCAACTCAAGCATTTGGGTAATACCACGGCCATGTGCGGCAGCAATAGCCACTGCAGCACCGAGTCCCAACGGACTAAACTCTGCAAGGGCGATATTTTCATCGAGGTGATCAACTTTATTGACCACCACCAATGTGGTTTTATTGCGCTTACGCAGATGCTCACCAATCATTTGGTCCGCTGGGCATAAGCCATCACGTGCATCAACCAAGAACAAGACCACATCTGCCTCTTCAATCGCCAAGAGCGACTGTTCGGCCATTTTTGCATCGATACCTTCCTCGTCACCGGTAATACCACCGGTGTCGATCAAAATATAACTGCGCTCCTGCCACTTCGCTTCGCCATATTGACGGTCACGGGTTAAGCCAGGAATATCGCCTACAATCGCATCGCGGGATCTAGTCAGGCGGTTAAACAACGTCGATTTGCCGACATTCGGTCGGCCCACCAGAGCAATTACGGGAACCATTGGCTCCTCCAGCGATAATTCAAAAAACACAA
>JAAYTE010000204.1 GCA_012518175.1 Gammaproteobacteria bacterium
GCTCTGCACCCCAGCCCACTTGAATCATACGCTCGGGCTCACGACTGCTGAGTTGCAAAGCCGTAGCACAATCCTGACGGTGGATAGTCACACCACGCCCCACTGTGATATAGCCAACAATCGGCTCTCCGGGTACTGGTTGGCAGCAACCGGCCATTTGCGTCAGTAAATTACCCACCCCATGAATGCGAATTTCATCGCGGGGTACAGCGCTGTGCTGGGTTGGTTTACGTGGAATTAAATCCAGCTGCTGCACGCTACGCTCGTGGGGCTCAAGCAGTTGCTGCGCCAGCCCCACAGCATGGGCCAAACGCACATCTCCAGCACCCAAAGCAGCAAACAAGTCTTCACTAGTTTTTAAATTACAACGCTCAGCAAGGCGCTCATAATTCACCGGACCAATGGCCAAGCGAGTCAGCTCACGCTCAAGCATGTGTTTACCCGCGGTGACGTTTTGATCGCGATCTTGCAACTTAAACCAATGCACCACTTTAGCGCGGGCGCGGGTGGTATTAATGTAACCTAAATTAGTATTGAGCCAATCACGGCTGGGAGCACCATTTTTACCGGTGATCACCTCAATTTGCTCGCCGGTTTTCAGGCTGTAATTGAGCGGCACAATGCGACCGTTAACCTTAGCACCACGGCAATTATGGCCAATTTCTGTATGCACCCGATAAGCAAAATCCAGTGGCGTGGAGCCTTTTGGCAAATCAATGGCATGGCCGTCTGGAGTAAAGACATAAACTCGATCTGGCTCGATATCCACACGAATTTGATCCGCTAAGCCGCCAATATCACCCAGCTCTTCATGCCACTCCAGCACTTGCCGTAGCCAAGCAATTTTCTCTTCGTAGTGATCCGACTGGCCATCCTTATCAGCGCCTTTATAACGCCAATGCGCACAAACGCCCAGCTCCGCCTCTTCATGCATGGCATGGGTGCGGATTTGCACTTCCAACACCTTACCTTCAGGACCAATCACCGCGGTGTGCAGCGAGCGATAGCCGTTTTCTTTCGGGTTAGCAATGTAGTCATCAAACTCACGGGCAATATGTGGCCAGCGCGTATGCACAATGCCCAGTGCGCTATAACAATCACGCACTTCAGGGACCGTAATACGTACCGCACGCACATCATAAATCTCGCTGAAGCGCAGACCTTTTTTCTGCATTTTGCGCCAAATAGAATAAATGTGTTTGACTCGGCCACTCACATCCGCATCAATCTGCGCCTCTTGCAACTCTTCGCGCAACTCTTGCACCACTCGGCGGATATACTGTTCACGGTCAATGCGCCGCTCATGCAATAACCCAGCAATGTGCATGTACTGTTCTGGCTCGATATAACGAAACGATAAGTCTTCTAATTCCCACTTAATGTGGCCAATACCTAAGCGGTGCGCCAAAGGTGCATAAATATCCGCAACTTCACGGGCGACTCGATAACGTTTGTGTTCTGGGGCGTTTTTTACTGCACGAATAGCGCAGGTGCGTTCAGCCAGCTTAATCAGGGCAACGCGCACATCATCGACCATGGCCACCAACATGCGGCGTAAGTTTTCCACTTGTGCCTGGGCGTTGAGCACAACACTTTTGCGCGGGTTAATACTGGCGCTGATCGCCGCCATACGCAGTACACCATCAATTAACTTGCTGACCACCGGACCAAATAAACGCTCAATTTCACCCAACGGCGCTTTGCCTTCGCGCACCGTGCGGTACAAAATAGCCGCCACTAAGGTTTCTTGATCCAGCTTTAAATCCACAAGAATCTGTGCAATTTCCAAACCGATTTGCAAGCTAGAAGCGCCCTCTGCCCAAACATTATGGGTTTCCTTAGCTTTCTGCTCAGCATCGCGGGCAAACTCACACGCACTGAGTAAACCTTGGGCATCCAGTAAGGGATCAACTGCGATAATCTGCGCCACCCAACTGGGTAAATCGATACTGCCATCTTGGCTAACTGGCTGTTCTGTTCTGACCTGTACCATTACCAATCCTTCGAGTTCAAGACTCAAGCAATCACTACACCAACTCAGTCAAACGCTTACGGCTTGACCAACAGCGCCATAGCTTCGGCATGCCCTGTTTGCGCAAACATATCCAGCACACCGGCTTTTTCTAAACGATAACCCTTGGCAAGCAAAACCGCCGCATCCCGCGCCAGTGTGGCGGGGTTACAGGAAACATAGACAATGCGCGGCACTTTTAATTGCGCCAAATCAGTCACGGTCATCTGTGCACCTTCGCGAGGCGGATCCAGCAATGCTGCAGCGAAGCCTTGTTTGGCCCAAGGCGCTTTGCGTAACGGCATAGACAAGTCGGCATGGTAAAAGTGCACATTGCTCAGCTGATTGGCTTCAGCATTGGCCCGTGCACGCACCAGCATCGACTCGACACCCTCCACCGCCACTACCTCCTCAACCTGTTGCGCCAGCGGCAAGGCAAAGTTACCCAATCCACAAAACAAATCCAGCACGCGAGCACCCGACTGTGGCGCTAACCATTTTAGCGCTTGGGCGATCATCGCCTCATTCATTTGCGCATTGACCTGAACAAAATCACCGGGCTGATAAGCAATTTCGACAGCGTACTGGGTTAACGCATAACCCAAGGTGGCTCCGGCTTGATCTGGCTGTGGCTCACCAATGCCTTGCAGCCATAATTGCACATGGTGCTCGGCACAGTAAGCGCGTAGCTTGGCTAAATCCGCAGCATGCAGCGCTTGGGTATGACGCAGCAACAATGCCGTATTGTGGCCACTGAATAGCTCCACATGACCTAACACTTGCGGCTGTTGAAAACTATTAAATAAAGCACTTAGCCCTGCAAATACCGGCTGCAACTCAGGGACTAAAATAATGCAACTGGCCACTTCAACAATGGCATTACTGGCCGGGCCGCGAAAGCCCACCTGCACATGCTTTTGTTTAACGTCATAACGCACAGCAACACGACTGCGGCGGCGATAGGCAAATGCTGGCCCCACTAAAGGTTCTGCCCAAGTTACCGGGGTCAGCCCCTCGCGACTGAGCTGCTCAACTAAATTAGCGTGCTTGAGCTCAATTTGCTGTGCATGGCTAATATGCTGCAACGTACAGCCGCCACAGCGCCCGGCCCACTGGCACTCAGGAGTAATACGCTCCGGGCTACTGCTTTGAATCACTAAGCTTTGCGCCTCAACCACCTTGCTGCGCGCGGCCAACACTTCGGCTTGCACCTGCTCACCGGGTAAAGCGCCGCTGACAAACCAAGTGCGCCCGTCTAAAAAAGCAATGCCACGGCCATCGTGCGACAAGCGTTCAATGCTCAACACTTGTTTTTTACCCGCAGGCAAGGTGTTACGCACACCTCCCGCTGGTTGAAACCGTAACGACTTAGGTGCTTTTGAGCGACTCATACAGACTCCGACGCATAAATACCGCTAGACAGGTAGCGGTCACCGCGGTCACAAATAATTGCCACCAACACTGCGTGCTCAACGCTTTTCGACACTTCCAGCATGGCAGCCACCGCGCCACCGGATGACACCCCACAAAAGATACCCTCCTCACGGGCTAAACGGCGCATGCAGTCTTCCGCGGTGTGTTGATCCATATCCACCACTTGATCAACTCGGCTAGGGTCAAAAATGCTTGGTAAATAAGCTGCCGGCCAACGGCGAATCCCCGGAATAGTTGCCCCTTCTGTGGGTTGTAAACCAACAATTTGCACCTCTGGGCTTTGCTCTTTCAAATAGCGTGAAACCCCCATAATGGTGCCAGTGGTGCCCATAGAACTGACAAAGTGGGTGATTTGCCCTTGGGTTTGCTGCCAAATTTCTGGCCCAGTGGTTTGGTAATGCGCGCTGGGATTATCTTGATTAGAAAACTGATCCAGCACTATGCCCTTACCCTGCGCTTGCATCTCCAGAGCTAAATCACGGGCTGCTTCCATTGACTCCACCAAAATCAATTCTGCACCATAGGCCGTCATGGCTGCTTTGCGTTCAGCGGTGGAGTTATCTGGCATAATCAGCAGCATGCGGTAGCCTTTAATAGCAGCGACCATAGCCAAGGCAATGCCAGTATTTCCCGAGGTGGCCTCAATGAGGGCATCCCCCGGTTGGATACGACCACTGCGCTCGGCGCGCTCAATCATGGCCAGTGCTGGGCGATCTTTTACCGAGCCAGCAGGGTTATTGCCCTCA
Organism: Gammaproteobacteria bacterium; assembly: GCA_012518175.1. Classification (GTDB taxonomy): domain Bacteria; phylum Pseudomonadota; class Gammaproteobacteria; order Pseudomonadales; family Pseudomonadaceae; genus Denitrificimonas. The sequence goes on from JAAYTE010000204.1 coordinate 4,192, forward strand.
AGCTTAACCAGTAAAGTATTGCTCGTTGCGCCACCCAGACGCTGTAAACGAATTAACGGGGTACTGCCGATGCAGTCGGCTAAAGTTGGATAATGAACAGTCATAGTAATAAGCAGCGGCATCAAAATTTAAAGAGGCCTATCATAGCGCCAAATGGGAAGAGTCCATAACCCACGAAGGCATCAACTTATAACCTGAAGCTATAATTCAAGATAATTTTATTAACAAATTTCTTTTGCGGCGTGGAGAATCACAGCGTGTTGACCAAGCTTGGAATTAAAGGACGCGTGCTACTGCTCACCTTGGTGCCGTCGGGTGCTTTCGCAATTATTCTGGGCAGCTGGTTCAGCTATGCCCAACTGCAAGATTCACAACAGCAGCTTCTACAGCGCGCACAGCTCATTCTCAGTCAACTGTCCCTGCACAGTTACGCCGCACTCAAGGCTGGGGACCGAGAACAATTGGCGCGTATTGCCCAAGAAGCCAATAACCTCAATGATGTGCGCTCAGTCCGCTTTATCGCAGCCCCTGACACTGTGCTAGCCCACTCTGGGCCATCGATGCCCAAGCAATCACTGACGGACACCCTGCAACTGAGCATTACCAGCCAGCGCGCTGGCTCACTGCTGACCCTGCCCATTTATGCGCGCCCTCTAGCCCCCACTGCTGTTGAGCAGCCGCAACACAATCAACAACAGCCCATTGGCTGGGTCAGTTTAGAGCTGTCACACCACGCCACCTTACTGGAAGGCTACCGGCAAATTTTCATCAGCAGCGTACTCATCGCCTTTGGCCTGCTGATCACTGCGCTGCTGGCGTTGCGCCTAAGTCGTACCATTAATTTACCCCTAGAAAACATTAAGCGTGGGGTGGCCAGCATCCGTGAAGGACACTTAGATACCCGCCTAAGCTCCCCCGGCAGCCAGGAGCTCGACGAGTTGGTTAATGGTATTAATCTTATGGCGCAATCATTGCAGCAAGCCCAAGAAGAGCTGCAAGGCAATATTGACCAAGCTTTGGACGATGCGCGTCACAACCTCGAAACCATTGAAATTCAAAATATTGAAC
>JAAYTE010000205.1 GCA_012518175.1 Gammaproteobacteria bacterium
AATAGCGCAAAAGCCACAACATCTTTGTATTGACTGCTGAAGTAGCCGGAAGTCATCGCTTCTGTTACCCCGAGCACCAGACCGCCGAGCACCGCTCCGGGAATACTGCCAATGCCACCTAGCACAGCCGCAGTAAAGGCTTTGAGGCCAGCCATAAAACCAATATAGGGGTTAACTACGCCGTAATATAAGCTGAGCAATACCCCAGCCACCGCAGCTAAAATCGCACCAATAACAAAAGTAATGCCAATAATTGCATTGCTGTTAATGCCTAGCAGGCCAGTCATTTTAATGTCTTCAGAGCAGGCGCGGCAGGCGCGCCCGGTGCGCGAACGTGAAATAAAGATACTGAGGGCAATCATTGCCACTAACGTGGTGACGAAAATAATAATTTGCATATACGACAGGCTAGCGTGAAAGCTGGCTTCATCGCCCAGGGTTACACTGCCGGTGACTAAACGCGGCATGGCTACATCACGTGCACCTTGGGCAATACGCACAAAGTTTTGCAGTAAAATTGACATACCAATGGCTGAAATCAAAGGGATTAAACGGTGGCTGCCACGCAAAGGGCGGTAAGCAACCCGTTCAATACTGTAGCCATAGGCGCTGGTCACAATAATGCTGAGAATAAAAGCGCCAAAAATAAGCAGAGGCAAACTTTCCAGCCCGAGCATGGCTAGGCCAGTCAGGGCAATAAATGTGACATAACTGCCGATCATATAGACCTCGCCATGAGCGAAGTTAATCATGCCAATAATGCCGTACACCATGGTGTAGCCAATGGCAATCAGCGCATAAGTACTGCCCACGGTTAAACCGTTCAGCAGTTGTTGCAGAAAATAAAAAAAAGCTTCGTTCATAAGGGTACCCGGCAAACACAACAGCCTCGCGCGTCCATAAAAATGAACGGCGAGGCTTGAGGCAGTTAAATTACTCGGTTAGAGGGGTTTTGCTGCCGTCTGCATGCCATTCGTAGACTACAAAGCTGAAGTTTTTCAGATCGCCTTTGTCATCAAACTCAAGCACACCGGTCGGTGTATCAAAGCTATTGCTGCGTAGCGCTGCGGCTACTTCTTCAGGCTCTTGCGAGTTGCTGATGGTCATTGCATCGGCCATCACTTGCACTGCAGCGTAGGCTGGGAACACAAAGGCTCCGCGCGGATCTTGTTTTTTAGCTTTAAAGGCTTCAACTAAATGAGCGTTTTTAGGATCGGTATCAAAGGCTTTCGGCAGAGTTACGAGCATGCCTTCAGAGGCTGCACCGGCAATGGCAGAAATATCGCTGTTACCCACACCCTCGGGGCCCATAAAGCGCGCATCGAACTTGTTTTCTGCCGACTGACGCAGCAGCATGCCCATTTCGGGGTGGTAGCCGCCAAAGTAAACGAAATCAACGTCTTCTTTTTTCAGCTTAGCAATCAACGCAGAGAAATCTTTATCGCCAGTGGTTACACCCTCGAATAACACCACAGGGATGTCGGCATTATCCAAGGCTTGTTTAACCGCGGTAGCAATTCCTTCACCGTACTGCTGCTTGTCATGCAGTACCGCAGCACGCTTTGGCTTGAGTTCGTTGACAACGTAGTCACCGGCTGCTGGGCCTTGCATGGTGTCTAAACCAATGGTGCGGAAAATAAGCGTGTGGCCTTGCTCGGTTAACTCAGGAGTGGTTGAAGCTGCGGTGATCATCAAGATGCCTTCCTCATCATAGATGTCAGAGGCAGGTTGGCTTGAGCCTGAGCATAAGTGACCAACTACAAAGCGAATACCGTCATTGACGATTTTGTTAGCAACCGCAACCGCTTGCTTAGGGTCACAAGCATCGTCATAGGTGACAGCTTCAAGCATGCTGCCATTGACACCGCCTGCTTGGTTAATTTGCTCAATGGCCATTAAGGCGCCCATTGATTGCATATCGCCATATTGCGCAACAGGGCCAGTCACAGGGCCAGCAAGGGCAATTTTAATTGGCTCAGCGGCCAGTGAGTAGCTGGTGGCACTTACCAAAGCTATCGCGGCGAACAGCTTACTGATACGTCGAGTTGTTTTACTCATAAAATCGGCACCTTTTTATAGTTTTTTGTAATTTCGCCACTTAAATCTTAGCAAATGGCGAATGTCAGCGTTGCTCAGTGTAGTGAACTTCTCTGATAAGTGGAACTGTTTGGCAGCTTATACACCCTAAAAAGGCTGGGTTAGCAAGCAGTTGCCGCTAAAGTCACGAGACTTTCTCGGCTTGCTGCTAATATGCACATTGGCTTAAGAATAAAGGCTGTGGGTTAAGGGCTTTTATAACTTTAATGAGGCGCTATTAGAGAGCTTTAGCTCTGCCTGAGTTGTTAGGGATTGTTGCTATGTATGAATCAAAAAATCAGCCAATGTTGAGCCGCGCAGAGTTTTATAAGCGCATTCTTTACCATGTGTTGATTGCGGTATTGGTGATTGCAGTTTCAGTGTTAATCGGCATGTTAGGTTTTATGTATTTTGAAAGCATGCCTTGGCATGATGCCTATTTGCATGCCACTTTATTACTGGGTGGGCATGGAACGTTAACCGCACCACAAAGCGTTGCTGGTAAATTGTTTGTCGGTTTTTACGGTCTGTATGCGGGCTTGGTATTTGTTGCTGTGCTGGGGATTACTTTTGCGCCAGTGGCGCACCGCATCTTGCATAAGTTCCACTTAGATGAAGAAGACTTAGACTAAGCAGCTTTGACTGCGATAAAAATACTCATCTATCGCAGTCAAATCTGTTGCCTTTAAACCGTGCGCGAGAACTCACCGCGCTGCTTAGCGCCTAAGTAAGCGTCAAAGGCCATGGCCACACTGCGCATCATTAAATTGCCTTGGTCCAGCAGCACAATTGCTTCATCATTAATGGTGAGCAAGCCATCGGCGACTTGCTCTTGTAACTGGACGAGAGCATCAGCAAAATATTCATTAAAGTTAATGCCGTGTTGTTGCTCAATTGTCGCAATATCAATGCGGTTGTGACACATCAAGGTGCTGATTACATCGCGGCGTAGGCGGTCGTCGGCATTGAGTTGGTAACCGCGGTGCAGCGGCAACTGATCTTTATTTAAGTAAGCATAATACTGCGACAACTCTTTTACATTCTGGCTGTAGGTGTCGCCCACTTTACCAATGGAAGACACGCCAAGGCCGATCAGGTCGCAGTCGGCATGGGTTGAGTAGCCTTGGAAGTTGCGCTGTAGAGTGTCATTGATACGTGCTTGTGCCAGTTCGTCTTCCGGTAGGGCGAAGTGGTCCATACCAATGTAAACATAACCTGCGCTGCATAAACGGCGAATGGTCAGTTCCAAGAGTTCTAGCTTACGCTCTGGTGGTGGCATGTCTTCAGGACGAATCAGGCGCTGAGCACGCACGAGTTTCGGCAAGTGGGCGTAGCTGTAGGCGGCAATACGGTCAGGGCGTAAGGCAATGATCTTATCTAAGGTGGTATTAAAACTGGTAACCGTTTGCAGGGGCAGGCCGTAAATCAAGTCAACACTGATGGAGCGGAACTGCGCCGCGCGTGCAGCTGTCATTAATGCTTCAACTTGTTCATCGCTTTGAATACGGTTGACCGCTTTTTGTACGTCAGGGTCAAAGTCTTGTACACCGAAACTGATACGGTTAAAACCAAGGTCACGCAGCTGCTGAATCTGCGTAGGAGTAATGGTACGTGGGTCAACTTCTAGAGAAAACTGTCGCTGCTCACTCGTATCTAAATTAAAGGCACTGTGTAAGGTGTCCATCAAGTCAGTGAGTTGTTCTTGAGTGAGGTAGGTTGGAGTACCGCCACCAAGGTGCAATTGCGTTACGCTGCGTTTTTTATCAAATAGCTTGGCCTGTAACTGAATTTCCTTCTTGAGATACTCAAGGTATTCGACTGCACGGCTGGTTTTTTGTGTGATAATTTTGTTGCAGGCACAGTAGTAGCACAGGCTTTGGCAAAAAGGGATGTGAATATAAATGGATAAAGGTTTAGCTGCGTGCTGATTACTGGTCTGGGCAGCCTGAATATAGTTATCTGCAGCAAAAGCGGTGTGAAATTGCGGCGCTGTGGGGTAGGAGGTGTAGCGTGGACCGGGACGGTCGTATTTTTCCACAAGTGCTCGGTTAAAGCTTGGCATGTGCTCCATTGGCTAGACCCCTCTATGATAAAAAGCGATGATAAATAGCGAATTTAGATGATCAGTTTTGCTGATCATTATTGAAAAAGGATAGACTACCTCACTTGGTCTGTTTTGCGTTAACAGACCTGCATGTTCTTGATTTAGGGCAATTTTATCCTCAGTAGCATAAACACAATGGCATTTTAAATTAGATTATGACTAGCAAACTTATTAAGTTGGGATTTATTGCTTTGAGTCTCTTG
>JAAYTE010000030.1 GCA_012518175.1 Gammaproteobacteria bacterium
CCGGCCCGCGGCCTAGAAATTAAAATTGGCGAGAAGCTGCAGCATCTGAAAAATCTAGATCAGCGCAGTCCCCGCCAGCGCCGAGGAGCGCAATGATAAATTTTTTGCTGGTAGCGTTAGGTGGTGCAGTTGGCAGCGTCTTGCGCTATAGCGTGGGTTTTGCTGTGGCGCATATTTGGCCGCAACACCTGTATATTGCGACAGTTTTCGTTAATATTGTCGGCAGTTTTTTTATTGGCTGCGCTTTTTCATGGTTTTTATTGCGCCCTGATATTTCGGCGTTAAGCCCTTTGTTATTAATGACTGGCCTGCTGGGTGGTTTTACTACTTTTTCGACATTCTCACTGGATGCGCTGCGTATCTTCAATGAAGGGCAGCATATGCAGGCTTTACTCTATGTGGGCGTCAGCTTGCTGGGCGGTTTGTTGGCCGCTTGGCTGGGCATGGCGCTGATTAAATTTACTCTGTAGAAGCGGATACTTTTATGCTCGACTCAAGATTGTTACGTACACAAGCGCAAGAAATTGCTGATCGTTTAGCCACGCGCGGTTATGTGCTGGATGTGGCGCGTTTAGATGCTTTGGAAGCGCAGCGTAAAACTGTGCAAACCCGCACTGAACAGTTGCAAGCTGAGCGTAATAAAAGTGCCAAATCGATTGGTCAGGCAAAAGCACGCGGTGAAGATATTGCACCTTTATTAGCGCAGGTGGATCAGCTGGGCGGTGACTTGGATGCCGGTAAGCGTGAGCTGGAAAGCCTTCAGGCTGAGCTGGATGCTATTGCCTTGGATATTCCTAACCTGCCAGAGGCGTCTGTACCGCTGGGTGTGGATGAAGACGATAACGTTGAAGTGCGCAGTTGGGGTACGCCACGGACTTTTGATTTCCCCGTGCAAGATCATGTGTTGCTGGGTGAAAGCAGCAAAGGCCTCGACTTTGAGGCAGCAGCGAAGTTATCTGGTGCGCGCTTTGCGGTGATGCGTGGTGGCATTGCACGTCTGCATCGGGCTTTAGCGCAGTTTATGCTGGATTTGCACACGGCTGAGCACGGCTATGAAGAAACCTATACGCCATACTTGGTGCAGGCGTCTGCGCTGCAAGGCACTGGGCAGTTACCGAAGTTCTCTGAAGATTTATTCCGCATTGAGCGTGACGAACAAACGCCGCTGTATTTGATCCCGACTGCAGAGGTTTCGCTGACCAACACTGTTGCAGGTGAGATTTTAGATGCAGCGCAATTGCCCATAAAAATGGTGGCCCACAGCCCATGCTTCCGCAGTGAGGCGGGTGCTTCGGGTCGTGATACGCGCGGAATGATCCGTCAACACCAGTTCGATAAAGTCGAGTTGGTGCAGATTGTTGATCCACAAACCTCGGTTGCCGCGCTAGAAGAACTGACCGGCCATGCCGAGAAAGTGTTGCAAGCGCTGGAGTTACCGTATCGGGTAATGGCGCTGTGCACCGGTGATATGGGCTTTGGTGCGAGCAAAACCTATGACTTAGAAGTGTGGGTGCCCAGTCAAGAAAAATACCGTGAGATCTCTTCGTGCTCCAACTGCACAGACTTCCAAGCCCGCCGTATGCAGGCCCGCTTCCGTAATCCAGAAACCGGTAAAACTGAGTTGGTGCATACCCTCAATGGTTCAGGTTTAGCAGTGGGCCGCACCTTGGTGGCTGTACTGGAAAACAACCAGCAAGCGGATGGCAGCATCAGCGTGCCAGAGGTATTGCGCCCATATATGGGTGGTCTAGAAGTGATTCGTTAAACAATCGGTGCACTACTGCCCATGCAAAATGTATGGGCAGTAGTGCTAGCTGACACCTGCCGAGCAACTTGACTGCCGACAGGGTAATGCGAGTACGGCTGTAGTGAACTGGTCTTATCAATAGTGTTGTTATACAGCGCTGCAATAAGCAGTGAGGATGACGGCGCTCAACGTATTGCAGAGTGCAGGCAGGTGCTATTGTGGATTGCTTACCCTTATTTCATAAGCTGCAAGGGCGTACCGTGCTGCTGGTTGGTGGCGGCGAAATGGCGCTGCGCAAAGCGCGCGTATTGCTTGAAGCTGGTGCTGTTTTGCAGGTGGTGGCTCCTTATATAAGTACTGAGCTGCAAGCACTGGTGGCTGCTCAGCAAGGGCGCTCTGTGCTGCGAGAATATTTGCCCAGCGATATGCAGGGAAGCTGCTTGGTGCTGGCCACCACAGATCAACCTGAACTCAATGCCAGCATTGCCAGGCAAGCGCAGGAGTGTGGCATCCCAGTGTATGCATTAGGTGTACCGCAGTTGTCCAGTGTTGTCTTTCCTGCAATTGTCGATCGCTCACCTTTGCTGATTGCTGTGTCCACAGCTGGGCATGCGCCGGTTTTGGGGCGCTTAGTGCGGGCCAAAATCGAAACTTTATTACCCGCCAGTTACGGTCGTTTAGCCGGATTGGCAGCTAAGTTTCGTGATCAGGTGAGAGCTTTGCTACCGGATGTGCAGCCGCGTCGGGTGTTTTGGGAGAATACCTTTCAGGGGCAGGTGGCTGAGCATGTGTTTGCTGGTCGTGAGCAAGAGGCTGAGCAGTTGCTGCTTGATACTATGAGCACTGCGCAAAATGTGGCTCAGGGCGAGGTTTACTTGGTCGGCGCAGGTCCTGGCGACCCTGATTTGCTCACGTTTAAGGCACTGCGTTTAATGCAGCAGGCCGATGTAGTGCTGTATGATCGCTTGGTGGCGCCGGCTATTTTGGCGCTGTGCCGCCGTGATGCCGACCGTATGTATGTTGGTAAACAGGCGTCCAATCACAGTGTGCCGCAAGAACAGATTAATCAAAAACTAGTTGAATTGGCTCGGCAAGGTAAGCGCGTGGTGCGCTTAAAGGGCGGTGATCCGTTTATTTTTGGACGCGGTGGTGAAGAAATTGAGGAGTTGGCTGCGCAGCAGATTCCGTTTCAGGTGGTGCCGGGGATTACCGCAGCGTCGGGTTGCTCGGCTTATGCGGGGATTCCCTTAACCCATCGTGATTATGCACAGTCAGTGCGCTTTGTTACCGGGCATCCGCAAGATGGCAAGCTGGATTTACCCTGGTCTGAGCTGGTGTCGCCAAGGCAAACTGTGGTGTTTTATATGGGCTTGGGCTGTTTGCCGCAAATCTGTACGCAGTTATTGGCCCATGGCCGTGAGGCAGACACACCGATTGCTCTGGTGGAAAATGGCACCACCGCGCAGCAGCGCGTGTTTACAGGGACTTTAGCTACGATTAATCAGCAGGTCAGTGAGTTTACCGTACAGAGTCCCAGTTTGATTATTGTCGGAGAAGTTGTGGCGCTACGTGAGAGATTGAATTGGTTTGCTGGCGCGCAGTCGTTTGGGAGCGCAGGCAACTCGCCTGCATGACAGCAACATAAAAGTATCAAGCAATGTCTGTGTATGCCGTACCTTGTTGATATCGCTTTTCCCTCAACGGGTCATCCCGACCCGATGATGGCGTAGCACCGGAGTTGAACCCTGGAAGGGTTCATCGACGGACCCACACCTATCCCGTAGCACGGCATGCGCTAAGTTATCGTCTCCAACACAATCCAATGCCTAGAAATCCACTTAATTGCATAGAAATCACTCTTTTGCTCTGCGCTTTTAGTTGATCTGGGCTTAAACTGCTGCATTAGATTGCTATGCGCAAGCAGAGTTGCTGCGAGTACTATAAAATACCGCACATCTAATACATACTTTACCAACCAATCTTTACCTAACAGGATTCTTATCCAGGAGAGCAGGCATGTCCATCCAAGAGGCGCAGGTCAGTCGCGCTGATTTTGATCAAGTTATGGTGCCCAACTATGCACCAGCTGGCTTTGTACCCGTACGCGGCGCAGGTTCGCGACTCTGGGATCAAAGTGGACGCGAGCTGATTGACTTGTCCGGCGGCATCGCTGTGAACGGCCTGGGTCATTGCCACCCAAAACTGGTTGCAGCCCTTACCGCACAAGCCAACAAACTCTGGCACGTCTCCAACGTATTTACCAATGAGCCAGCGCTACGTTTAGCCCGCAAGCTCACCGAAGCTACATTTGCTGAACGTGTGTTTTTCAGTAACTCCGGCGCCGAAGCCAATGAAGCAGCCTTAAAACTCGCGCGCAAAGTTGCCAGCGATCGTTTTGGTGCTGATAAACATGAAATCATTTCGACCTTTAACAGCTTCCATGGTCGTACTGTATTTACCGTCAATGTTGGCGGACAACCCAAATACTCTGAAGGTTTTGGCCCGCGGCCGGCCGGCATCAGTCACGTCCCTTATAATGATCTGGCGGCAATGGAGCAAGCAATTTCAGCCCGTACCTGTGCGGTTATTTTAGAGCCCATTCAGGGCGAAAGTGGTGTCTTGCCGGCGCAGCAAGCCTATCTTGAAGGCGTGCGCGCACTCTGTGATAAGTACGATGCATTGTTAATTTTTGATGAAGTGCAATCCGGAATGGGGCGCAGCGGTAAGTTATTTGCGCACGAACTCTACGGCATTACCCCAGATATTATGACCACAGCAAAAAGTTTGGGCGGTGGTTTCCCTATTTCAGCCATGTTGACCAGCAAAGCCCATGCCGAGCACCTCTCCGTAGGCACCCACGGTACTACCTTTGGTGGCAACCCTTTAGCTTGTGCTGTGGGCGAAGC
>JAAYTE010000206.1 GCA_012518175.1 Gammaproteobacteria bacterium
AAGCGTATTGAGCTGAGGGTCACAAAGCTTACTGTTGCTGCGCCGACTGCAGCTTTTCACTGCCGCTCCAAATCCGGTAGCGCAGCTCAATGTCAGCGGGTGCATACACCACAATGGGTAACTTACTATTGTAGCGCACAGTGTAATTATCCCCTTGTGCCGCCACAAAGGCTTCTTTTTCAGTGCCTTCTGGACATGCCATCATGGTAGCGATAGGGCCCTTAACATCCGTCAGCTCATAATAGGTATACCCCCAACCGCTTAAGTCCTCAGCGGTCAAAGTGGCCATTAAGCTACGAGTGTTGCAGTCTGTTTGCATGACTTTGCCTGGAACCAGCTCGACTTTAAATAAATCCTCATCCGTTTTTTCCGGCAACCAAATAACGTTGCGCACTTGCCCTGTTTGAGCCGCTGGGTAAGGAGCAACATCGCTTAGCTTAGTAGCGTTGCTGCGCACATCTGTGGCTGCACAGGCAGCTGTAGCGCAGGAAATTGCTGCGATAAACGTCATGGTAAGTGTTTTATTCATCTAACTGGATCCTTAGATCATGTGTTTTCTAAAAGTTGAGACCGCAAATCATAGCGGCAGTTCAGCCATAGTTTCTCACTAACGGCGGCGTGGCACGATAAAGCTGATTAAAAAGAGTGCCGCAGCACACACCACTATCGAGGGGCCAGCCGGTGTGTCGTAATACCATGACATCGCTAAACCTGCACACACAGCCAACATACCAATAAAGGTCGCACCTATCGCCATATGCTCAGGACTGCGCGCATGGCGCTGCGCCCCTGCTGCCGGAATAATCAATAAAGAGGTAATTAACAGCACCCCAACAATTTTCATCGCCACGGCAATCACCAGAGCCATAAGCACCATCAGCAGTAGCCGCAGCTTAGCCACTGGTAACCCCTCAACCTCAGCCAACTCTTCATGCACAGTAATGGCTAACAGTGGTCGCCACAGGGCAATCATGCAGATTAAAACCACTGCACTACCGAGCGCAATCCAGAGCAAATCCATGGCGCTAACCGCTAATAAGTCACCAAACAGATAGCCCATTAAGTCGACCCGCACGGAATCCATAAAGCTCAACGTCACCAAACCAAGGGACAGAGTACTGTGCGCTAAGATTCCTAAAATGGTATCTGAGGCTAAAGGTTGACGATGTTGTAGGGCTACTAATACAAAGGCCAAAAGCAAACAGCCGACAATCACCGCTAACGCTAAATTAATGTCCAGCAATAAACCTAACGCCACGCCAAAGAGGGCAGAGTGGGCCAAGGTGTCGCCAAAATAAGCCATGCGTCGCCAAACCACAAAAGCCCCTAAGGGGCCAGCAACCAAGGCCAACAAAAGCCCAGCGCAAAGTGCGTATAATAAAAAATCAGGCATGTGTACAGTCCGGCCCATGTTGATGAGTTTTAGGCTTTAACACACAGCCGTGTAAATCATGCTGGTGATCGTGATCATGGTGATACACCGCTAAATCACTGGCCGCACGTGAGCCAAACAGCTCAATAAAGGCAGGATCGCCAGTAACTTGTTCTGGGTGACCGGAACAACACACGTGGCGATTTAAGCAAATCACTCGATCGGTGGCGCCCATCACTAAATGTAAATCATGGGATACCATTAATACGCCACAGCCATAGCGGTCACGCAGTCGGCCAATTAAGTTATACAGTTCCAGTTGGCCGTTAACATCCACCCCTTGCACCGGCTCATCCAACACCAATAGCTGTGGCTTACGTAACAAAGCACGCGCCAACAAGACCCGCTGTAACTCGCCGCCTGAAATGCGCTGTAAGGGGCTGTTTAAGACTTTTACCGCCCCCACTTCCGTCAATGCAGCAATCACTTGCGCACGGTTCACGCCCGGCACTAAGCGTAAAAAACGCAACACTGATAACGGTAAAGTGGCATGCACTTCCAGTTTTTGTGGCATATAACCAATACGCAGTTGCGGGGTACGCCAAACGCTGCCGGTATCTGGCTTAAGCAGCCCCAGCAACACTCGCACCAGCGAAGTTTTACCCGAGCCATTGGGCCCCACTAAGGTAACAATTTCTCCGGCGGTTAATTCCAAACTCACATCGGCTAAAACACTTTGCTCAGATAAAGCTAAATTCAAATGTTCAGCACGCAATAATAACGATGACTGTTTCATGCGCACTCTCGACACGGGGCACAGGTGCCAAGAATTTCAACCATTTGCGTCTCCACAATAAACCCCATTTGTGCCGCTTCAGCCGATACTGCAGCATCAATGGCAGTGTGTTGAGCCAGCTCGTAAGCGTTATTACACTGTTGGCAAATCATAAAGTAGCCTTCATGGGCCACTTCTGGATGACTGCAGCCAATATAGGCATTAAGTGAAGCCAGTCGATGAATCAGACCATTTTCTAATAAAAAATCTAACCCACGGTACACTGTCGGCGGCGCAGCGCGGCGGCCATCTTCGCGGCTCAACCGATCTAAAATATCATAGGCTCCCAGCGGCTTATGACTTTGCCAAACCAGCTCCAGAATACGCTTGCGCAACGGCGTTAAGCGCACTGACCGTTGCGCGCAAAGCTCTTCTGCAGATGCCAACGCCCTGCTGATGCAGTGTTGATGGTGATCTGACTGGCACAGCGGTGATGTTTTAAACATAACAGCAGCATCCTTCTTAAAGAGACGTTATTATATAACTCTTTACTTACGGAGTGTACCGCAGTGTTACGTTTCTTACTGCTCAGCTGTTTATCCTTATTGGCGCTGAGCGCTCAAGCGCAAGTGCAAATTTTAACCAGCATTAAACCTTTGCAGCTCATAGCTGCCGCCATTCAAGATGGCCAAGGTGAACCTCAGGTGTTACTGCCGCCCGGAGCCTCTCCCCACTATTTTGTCCTGCGCCCTTCCGATGCTAAGCGCCTGGATAACGCCGATTTATTTTATTGGATTGGCCCTGATCTGGAAAACTTCTTACCGCGTCTACTTAAGCAGCGCAGCCAACCGAGTGTCGCTGCGCAAGATTTACCCGATTTGCATTTGCAGTACTTTGCCGAAGCTCACGCTCATGACCACGACCACGGCCATGCCCTGATTGAACATGATCACGCCCATCAGCCCGGCACTGTGGATGCTCACCTCTGGCTAGATCCACACAATGCTGAGCTTATTGCGCAGCGCATCAGCGCCGATTTAAGCGCGTTGGACCCTGAAAATGCTGCGCACTATGCCGCCAATCTGCAGGCTTTTAGCCAAGCCTTACAGGAAGTGGATGGGCAATTAAAAGTAGAACTGGCGCCACTTAAGAACCAACCTTTCTTCGTCTTCCATGAAGCTTTCAATTACTTTGAGCAGGCCTACGGCTTAGCCCATACCGGGGTTTTTGCTGTATCCAGTGAAGTGCAGCCCGGTGCCAAACATGTGCAGCAAATGCGCACACGCCTACAGCAAGCAGGTGCAGCCTGCGTCTTTAGTGAGCCGCCCTTGCAACCGCGCTTAGCGCAAACCCTAGCTGCAGGCTTACCGGTTAAATTAGCTGAGTTAGATGCTTTAGGTGTAGATATTCCAGTCTCCGCGCAGGGTTATACACAGTTGTTACGCAATTTAGGGGCGCAGTTTTCTGCTTGCTTAAGCACACTGTGAGGCGCAACTTTTGCGACAGATAACAACTGTCACGCAGAGGTATAAAACACCAAAACTAACTCAGACGGTTATACTGCGCAGTACTGCTTAACGTTTACTGATTAAATGAGGTTTTTTGTGGCCCTCCCTGCTCAACGTCGCTGGTATCCAATTGCTTTATTTTTTGCCGCACTGGTATTTTTGCCCATCAGCGTCTTACTGCTGAGCTGGCACTCTGTCGATGCGCAAATCTGGGGGCACTTGTGGGACACACAAATGCTCCGGCTTATTTCTAACACCCTTATCCTGATTGTTGGTGTCGGCATTGGCGTGACTTTACTCGGTGTGAGCTTGGCGTGGCTCACCAGCCTTTGTGAGTTTCCTGGGCGGCGTTGGTTAGACTGGGCATTGATGCTCCCCTTTGCTATTCCTGCTTACGTCTTAGCTTTTGTTTTCGTTGGCTTGCTGGACTATGCCGGACCGGTACAAAGCCTTATGCGTGAGTGGTTTGGCAGCGGCATCCAGTTCCCCAGAGTGCGCTCCACCGGCGGGGTGATCACTGTGTTTATTTTGGTGTTTTACCCTTATGTGTACTTGCTGGCCCGCACGGCGTTTTTAGCTCAAGGTAAAGGCTTTATGGAGGCGGCACGGGTACTAGGCTTAAGCCCTTGGCAAGCTTTCTGGCGAGTGGCTTTACCTGTGGCTCGACCAGCCATTGGCGCTGGCGTTGCTTTAGCCTTAATGGAATCCTTAGCCGATTTTGGCGCTGTGTCGGTATTTAACTTCGACACTTTCACTACAGCAATTTATAAGACTTGGTACGGGTTCTTTAGCTTATCCAGTGCCACGCAATTGGCCAGCTTGCTGCTGTTATTTGTCGCAGTATTGTTATTTGCAGAGCAGCGCGCTCGCGGCGCAATTCGCCCAAGCAGTGAGCGTCCACGGGGCAAAGCCCTGTATAACCTACGTGGCTGGAAAGCAGTATTGGCCTCCACTTGGTGCGGTTTGGTTTTTCTTTGCGCCTTTGTCATCCCCGTCCTGCAGTTGCTAGTTTGGTTCTGGCAGCGCGGACGCTTTGACTTAGATGAACGCTACACTGCGCTCATTACCCACACCCTGTACCTTGGCTTAATGGCTGCGGCTCTAACTGTAGCTGCCGCTTTGCTGCTGGCCTTTGCCAAGCGCATGACACCCACACGGCGCATGCGGGCTTTAGTGGGCTTTGCTAACTTAGGTTACGCCCTACCTGGCTCAGTGCTAGCTGTAGCCATCATGCTGGCTTTCAGTTATTTAGATGAGCACGCGGTTATCCCTTTGTCCACTTGGCTCGGCGGCGCGGGGCGGCCCATATTATTGGGCAGTTTAAGCGCGCTACTGCTGACTTATGTGATTCGTTTTATGGCGGTAGCACACGGTCCAATGGAAGGTGCGCTTGCGCGCATTAAACCGTCCTTGCCAGAAGCCTCACGCAGTTTAGGTATTGGTGGCATGGCTTTATTTCGAAGGGTCTATTTACCCTTATTACTACCCGGTAGTTTATCCGCAGCATTGTTAGTGTTTGTCGATGTCTTGAAAGAAATGCCAGCAACTTTACTGATGCGTCCGTTTGGCTGGGACACCCTGGCCATTCGTATTTTTGAAATGACCAGTGAAGGGGAATGGGCGCGGGCGTCATTACCGGCACTGACATTAGTCGTCGTCGGCCTGCTGCCAGTAATTTTGTTAATTCGCCGCTCGGCGTATCGCCCTGGGCACTAACTACCGTTATGACAAACACAGGTTATACTGACACTCAGCGGTGCAGAGCTGAAACAACCTCGCTACACTATGCGCCGACTGAATTACCCACAGGTACAAACACTGCGTTTGACCGGTTAGGAGATCCCATGGGATTGCGTACCCCCCTGTATGATATGCACCTGGCCCTCGGTGCAAAAATGGTCGATTTTAATGGCTGGGATATGCCATTACATTACGGCTCGCAAGTGGAAGAGCATCACCACGTGCGCAAAGAGTGCGGTGTATTTGATATCTCGCACATGAGTATTTTTGATCTACAAGGTGCACAAGCCCAAGCTTTATTGCAGCACCTACTCAGCAACAATGTTGCTTTATTAACGTCTGCCGGTAGTGCACAACATAGCCTGCTCCTAAATGAGCAAGGCGGTGTGATTGATGACGTAATGGTCTTTCGTACCGCAGAAGGCTACCGCTTAGTCAGCAATGCAGTCACCCGTGCACGCGTCCAAGCTTGGCTGCAGCAACATGCTGCTGACTTTGCTTGCACAGTACACTGGCGCAATGATTTATGCTTATTTTCTATTCAAGGCCCGCTGGCTCGAGAGCGTTTAGCCCCCATTTTAAACTCAACCCGTGCTGCGCTTATGCAAAGTTTGCAGCACCACCAAGCCGCGCAAGAAGGTGATTGGTTTATCTCTTGCACAGGTTATACCGGTGAAGATGGCATCGAAATTATGCTACCTGCCACGCAAGCGACTGACTTTATCAACGAGTTGGTCGGCGCAGGAATTACCCCGATTGGTATTGGCGCACGCGACACCCTGCGTTTAGAAGCTGGCTTCAACCTCTACGGCTTTGATACCAATGAGCAGGTTTCACCTCTTACGGTGAATATGGAGCACCTTATCTGTTGGGAACCACAAACCCGTGATTTTATCGGCCGCCAAGCCTTACAAGCACAGCTGGATCAAGGTGTTACTGAGAAACTGGTGGGCTTAGTTCTTGAGGAACGCGGTGTATTGCGCGCCGGTCAGCCCGTTCGAGTGAATAACGAAATCTCTGGAGTCATTACCAGTGGTAGTTTTTCACCAACACTGGGTAAAGCCATTGCTTTAGCCCGAGTGCCGGTTACTACCGCAGACCGCGGTGAAGTCGAAATTCGGCGCAAATGGTTTCCGGTGCGGGTGGTTAACCCACGCTTTGTACGCAGTGGCAAAATTCTGGTTTGATCTTGTGCAGAAAGGATCAATAGCCTATAAATCAGTTTATAGGTTGCTGGTTTAGCTTTAATTATAATGCTGCTTACTACTGCCACAGTTATTGACTAACAGGCTCAGCCTAAACACTTAAAAATATAAAAACTCGCACTGTACCTGCTAAGGACACAAAAATTATGAGCACTATTGAATCTGACTTACGCTATGCCAGCACCCACGAGTGGGCTCGTTTAGAAACAGATGGCACAGTCACCGTAGGGATTACCGATCACGCCCAAGAAGCTCTCGGCGATGTGGTCTTTATTGAACTACCGACCTTAGACAGCACCCTCAGCGCCGGTCAGCCGGTGGGTGTGGTTGAATCAGTAAAAGCCGCCTCTGACATTCACGCCCCCATTAGCGGTACCGTGATTGCAGTCAACGAAGGTTTGACCGAGGCACCTGAGGGCGTTAATACTCACCCTTACCAAAGCTGGTTTTACCGCTTACAGCCTAGCAATGTCGAAGAGCTGCAACAATTGCTTGACGCCGAAGGCTACCAAGCCGTTTGCTAAGCCAGCGCGCTAAGACTTAGCCCTGCGTACGCTGCCAAACCTCAAAGGTGTAGCCCGGCTCTTGATTTTGAGCCGGATGGCTTTGCGCATCTGTTTGTTGCCACTGCTGCGCATCCAGTACTGGAAAAAACGTATCGCCTGCAAGCTCTAGGTCGATTCGAGTTAGATAGACACGCTGCGCCAGCTCTAGAGCCTGTTGATAAATCTGTCCGCCGCCAATCACCATCACCTCTGCTACGCCCTGCTCTGTGGCCCACTCTTGGCCGCGCTGGATAGCTTGCGCAAGATCAGTAAAAACTTCAGCGCCCTCAAGGGCAATATCGTTTTGGCGACTGATGACAATATTTAAGCGTCCAGGCAAAGGCCGTCCTAAGGACTCCCAGGTTTTGCGCCCCATAATGATTGGTTTGCCCAACGTGCGTTGCTTAAAATAACGTAAATCATCCGGCAGGTGCCATGGCATTTGATTATCTTGGCCAATCACTTGATTACGCGTAGCCGCGACAATCAAACTTATCGGTAATGAATGTTGCATAAAGTTCGCGCCTCAATATATGTAAGATTCTCTCGCTATCTTAAAGGATTTACACTGTATTAGCGTTATGCGGACATTATAATCAGGCACAATAGTGCTATTAACACGATCCAATGGAATGCTTGTGACTGATTCACTCTCACCCTTACAAACCCTCTGGCTGTGTGAAACCGTGCGTTTACGCGAGGCCCAAACAGGCCTATTGGAAGACAGCGAAGCATGTCGTGTTGCCCGCAGCACCCAGGGTTCACTGTCGCAGCGCGTGCAAGCTCGCGGACTATTTCTAGCCAAACGTGACGGCTTACTCACAGCAATGCAACATTGGCTGCAAGGGGCTAAATTCGCCCTGTGGTTGCTGATTTTCAGCGCAGTCATTGCAGGTTTTGCCCTGGCTAAAACGGCGCTTAGTGGTGAGCCACACGCCATTAATATTTTTTGGGCACTGGCTGGGTTAATTGGTTTAAACCTGATGAGCTTGCTGCTGTGGTGCTTCAGTATCATTTTTTCGCAACAGACCAACTCACCCTTGAGTCAGTTATGGCTGTGGCTGAGCAACCTCCTCGCCCGCGACGCGAATGCGGTACAACTGGCGCCAGCCTTATTAACCTTACTGCAGCGGCAAAAAATACTGCGCTGGGGCTTAGGGCGACTGCTGCATGGCTGGTGGTTAATTACCCTATGCACCGCTCTATTAACCTTAGTGGCACTACTGGCCACCCGCCGCTATGGTTTTGTGTGGGAATCAACCATTGTCGCCAGTGACTCCTTTGTTACGCTGGTCAATAGCCTCGGTACGCCAGCAGCATGGCTGGGCTTTGCTGTACCCGATAGCGAGCTGATTCAACACAGCGGCATGCAAGCATTAGCCGATGAGCAAGCACGGCAGATTTGGGCCAGTTGGCTATTGGGGATGTTGCTGATTTACGGAATTTTACCGCGCATGCTTTGCAGTCTATTCTGCGAATGGCGTTGGCGCCGGGGTTTACGCTGTTTACAGCTCGATGCTAACGATCCTGTGTGGCAACCTGTACATGAACGTGTCCAACCTAGCAGTGAACGCTTAGGCATTGTTGATGCAGCACCAGAGCAGCTGCACAGTACCAGTGCAGGCTCACGCTCGACAGGGCAAGCGGCGGTACTTGTCGCCATTGAACTGGATGACAGCATCAGCTGGCCCCCTGAGTTACCCGCACAGGTACTCAATGCTGGGGTGATTGATAGCCGTGAACAGCGGCGGCAGATCCTTGAGCAATTTAGCGCCAGCCCACCGGCCCGCTTATTGATTGCCTGCAACCCCCAACGCTCAGCCGATCGCGGCACCCTGCACCTGATTGCCGAGCTGTCACGCAATGCTGCGCACACCAAAGTTTGGCTTCTGCCCACCGAGGCCGCTGACGAACGCCTCACAAACTGGCAAGAACAATTGAACACCTTACAGCTGTCCCATAGCCGTTCGGCGCCCTGGACATGGTTGGAGCAAGGTGATGAGTAAACCATCTGCACCATTAAAGCTGGCCGTAGTCGGCCATACCAATGTGGGTAAAACCTCATTGCTGCGCACCCTAACCCGTGATGTCGGCTTTGGCGCGATTTCCCATCGCCCCAGCACTACCCAGCATGTTGAAGGCGCACGTTTATCTGTGGATGGCGAAGCGCTGATTGAGCTGTATGACACCCCAGGTTTTGAAGATGCGATTGCCCTCTACGACTACCTTGAGCAGCTACCAAACAGTGGCGAGCGCTTAGATGGCCCTGAACAAATCCAACGCTTTTTACAGACTAGCGAAGCACGCCAACGCTTTGAGCAAGAAGCCAAAATCTTGCGTCAATTACTGCAATCCGACGCGGGCTTTTATGTGATTGATGCCCGTGAGCCAGTTCTAGCTAAATATCGCGATGAACTGGCGATTTTAGCCATGTGCGGCAAACCTTTATTACCTGTTTTAAACTTTGTTAACACCACTGAACAACGCGAACCGGCTTGGCGCGAGATGCTTGCCCGCCTCGGACTGCACGCCATAGTACGCTTCGATAGCGTAGCCCCACCAGAAGATGGCGAACAGCGCTTGTATGAAAATTTAGGCCTAGTGTTGGACAGTCAGCGGCCACTGTTACAACGCCTAATTGAACATAACCAAGCGCAAGTGGCGCTACGTCGCAAAGCCGGCTACCGCTTAATTGCCGAGCTACTCATTGATGTCAGCGCCTGCCGCCGCAGTGTGCACCCTGAACAGCTGGAAGCTGCCGTGCAGAGCTTGCACAGTGATGTGCGCCAGCGTGAACAAAGCTGTGTCGAGGCATTATTAAAACTCTACGCCTTCCGTAAAGACGATGCCCAAGCCAACGCTCTTCCCTTAGCAGAGGGGCGCTGGGGCGATGATTTATTTAATCCCGCCACTATGAAACAGTTTGGCGTAAAAGTGGGCGGTGGCATGGCCGCTGGTGCCGCCACTGGGGCGGGTATTGATCTTATTACCGGTGGCTTAAGCCTAGGCATGGCCACAGTGGTTGGTGCCGCTGTAGGCGGTTTAACCCAAACTTTTCGCAACTATGGCGAGCGTTTAAAAGGCAAATGGCGGGGCGAACGTGAGCTTACGGTGAATGACAGCACCTTGCGTTTATTGGCGATTCGCCAGCAGCGCTTACTGACTGCCTTAGAGTTGCGTGGCCATGCTGCGCAAGAACGCATTCAAATGAGCACTCCGCTGGAGCAGCAATGGCGCGAAGGCGATTTAGCTGAGCCGCTAAAAATCGCTCGCGCCTACCCCAACTGGTCCAGCCTTAATGATAAAAAGCCACAGCACGATGCTGAGCGTAACAACGCCATCGAAAGCTTAGCAGCCAGCCTAGCAAAGCAGCATGCAATTATTGAACAGGCTTAATTGCTAGACCAAAAACTGTTAAGTCAAAGCGCTAATTAAGCCTGCTCCAACACAGCATGCTATTACTCAGGCTCGCCCATCTGGGTCTGTAAATAATTTTGTAGGCCGACTTTCTCAATCAAACCAAGCTCAGTTTCCAGCTGGTCGATATGCTCTTCTTCGTCTTCCAAAATTATTTTTAACAGATCACGGCTGACATAGTCTTGCACCGCCTCACAATGAGCAATAGCGGCCACTAAGTCTGTTCGGGCACGATGCTCTAAGGCTAAGTCGCTTGCGAGCATTTCTTGGGTATTTTCACCGATATGTAACTTGCCTAGATCTTGCAAGTTTGGCAGCCCTTCAAGGAATAAAATACGCTCAATTAAAGTATCTGCATGGCGCATTTCTTCAATTGATTCATCATACTCCCATTTAGCGAGGGCTTTTAAACCCCAATCCTTATACATGCGCGCATGTAAAAAGTACTGGTTAATAGCCACCAACTCATTACCGAGAATACGGTTGAGATGCTCAATTACTTTAGTATCGCCTTTCATGTGCGCCGTCCTCATCTGTACGAATGATGACAACAGCATAGCAGACTCAGCACAAGCGCTATAGCGGGTTGCGTGAAAAGTCAGGGAACGATCAGCGCCTGCTGTTAAATGGCGTAAGCTAAGTTTTCAGCCGAAGCCACTAAGGTATCTTTAATGGCTTTTTGCGTGATTGTTTTAGCTGAGCATGCACACTTACCGCACTGGGTACCACAGCCGGTCTCCTCACGAACCTCACGCCAGCTACGCGCACCATCTGCGACCAGCGCGCGTATTTTATGATCGGTGACACCTTTGCATAAACAAATATACATAGACAGATCCAAGCTAAGTAACAGTTGCCGTAATGATAATA
Source organism: Gammaproteobacteria bacterium (assembly GCA_012518175.1). GTDB lineage: Bacteria > Pseudomonadota > Gammaproteobacteria > Pseudomonadales > Pseudomonadaceae > Denitrificimonas. The sequence continues at coordinate 11,433 of JAAYTE010000206.1, forward strand.
ACTCGCATTACTATTTACAAGCAGTAATTGTTAACGCTAACTGTCTAAGAACAATCCACACCCGCAACAGGCAGCACTGCTCATGCGTGCATGCAGGTATAACAACCTTAAACCTGCACGCAGCACTAGATCAAGACTACTGCAACTGCTGCGCTGCAGCTAAAAGCATGCGCTCGGTGCTGGCCCAGCCTAAGCAACCATCAGTAATAGAAACGCCGTATTGTAAGTTATCGCAAAGAGCTTGCTGGCCATCCATCAAGTTACTTTCCAGCATCACCGCTCGCAAACTGCGCTCACCCGCTGCACGCTGGGCTAAAACTGACTGTAAAATCTGCGGTTGCAGCTGTGGATCCTTACCACTATTGGCATGGCTGCAATCCACCATCAAGGAGGCATCTAAACCGGCTTTACGCATGGCAGAGCAAGCTTGAGCAATGCTGTGTGCGTCATAATTAGGCCCCTGATGCCCACCACGCAAAACTAAATGTGTATCAGGATTACCGCTGGTTTCCACTAAAGCTGCGCGGCCTTGGGCATCTAAACCAAAGTGCTGATGGGCATGGGCGGCAGAACGCATGGCATCCAAAGCGATACCAACACTGCCGTCAGTACCGTTTTTAAAACCAACAGGCAGTTGTAAACCGCTGACCATTTCTCGGTGAATTTGCGACTCACTGGTGCGTGCACCAATGGCAGCCCAGCTTAAGACATCATCAAAATAGCTGGCGGCAAGAGGCTGTAATAACTCGGTAGTCACTGGCAAATTTAGCTCCAGCATACGCAGCATTAATTGCCGCGACAG
>JAAYTE010000207.1 GCA_012518175.1 Gammaproteobacteria bacterium
GAAATGCTGGTCTATGTGGTGATTTACTTTTTGACCACTGCGGTTATTTTATTCAGTTTTGATGCTTGGCTGTTACTGCCTTTTGTCGCTTGGCTGGTTATTTTTGCCCTTGTATTGTGGTTTTTTGTACCGCGCATGGCATTGCTGGCGCGGGATCAGGCTGATGCGCGCTCGTTAATGACTGGGCGTATCACCGATGCTTACTCAAATATTGCCACAGTGAAGCTGTTTTCCCATGGTGGCCGTGAGGCGGGTTATGCCAAGCAAGCCATGCAAGAGTTTATGGGCACAGTGCATGCGCAAATGCGCTGGGTAAGTCACTTAGAGTTGCTCAATCACAGTTTGAATATGCTCTTGGTTGGCGGCACCGCGGCCTTGAGTTTGTATTTGTGGCAGCAGGATTTAATTGCGGTGGGTGCAGTCGCCGCGGCTATTGCCATGGCCTTACGCCTGATTGGCTTATCGCATTGGGTGATGTGGGAAGCGACGATGCTGTTTGAAAACCTGGGCACAGTGCAGGATGGCATCAATACCATCAGTAAGCCGGTTAAGCTGCTGGATGCGCCCAATGCCAAAGCATTGCAGGTACCACACGGGGAGATTGAATTTAAACAGCTGTGTTTTCAGTACCGCAACGGCAAGCCCTTGATGGTTGATTTTAATTTGCACATTAAAGCAGGGGAGAAAATTGGTTTAGTCGGACGCTCTGGCGCAGGTAAATCCACTTTAGTGAATATTTTGTTGCGCTTTTATGATATTCACAGTGGTCAGATTTTAATCGACGGCCAAGACATTAGCCAAGTTACCCAGCAGTCATTGCGGCAGCACATTGGTATGGTGACGCAGGACACTTCGTTAATGCACCGCTCAGTGCGGGATAATATTGTCTATGGCCGCCCCGATGCCACGGAGGCAGAGTTGCAGCAAGCCATTGAGCGGGCACAAGCGGCTGAGTTTATTCCGTCACTGTCGGATGCCGAAGGGCGCACAGGCTTGGATGCCCATGTCGGCGATCGTGGCGTGAAGCTGTCTGGTGGTCAGCGCCAACGTATCGCCATTGCCCGAGTGATGCTCAAGGATGCACCAATTTTACTTTTAGATGAAGCCACCAGTGCTTTGGATTCAGAGGTCGAGGTGGCCATTCAAGAAAGTCTGTATGAGTTGATGGCTGATAAAACTGTGATAGCCATTGCCCACCGACTTTCCACCATTGCTGCCATGGATCGTTTAGTGGTGATGGATCAAGGTCGGATTGTAGAAATTGGCAGTCACCAAGAGCTATTGGCCAAAAACGGTTTGTATGCACGTCTGTGGAATCGCCAGTCCGGTGGTTTTTTGGGTGAGTAAACTTTTATGTTAAACAGTGCTGCGAAAGCTGAATTGCACAGGCCGCTGGCTGTGGATTATGAGTGGCTGCAGGTGCGCTTTGCTGCGTCTAGATTAAGGATGATTGCATGAACTACTCGCTTCTCTTGGCTTATATTATCGCCATTGTGGTATTGATTGGCACGCCTGGGCCGATTGTTGCATTGGTGATTAATGCGGCCTCGCGGCATGGCTTTAGATATGCACTGAGTACGGTGCTGGGCAGCAACTTGGCTTCGCTAACCCTGCTGGCTGCAGCTGCGCTGATTGTCTCTGGGGTCATCGCGCTGGATGGCAATAGTCTGCAGTGGATCAGTTTGCTGGGTTGTGGCTTTATTGGTTGGATGGCTGTGCAGGGTTTGCGCACTGAATTAACACAGAAGAAAACGCAGCCGACAGCCACGTCGCGCACAACTGTGAGGCGTCACTCAGGGTTTTTTAATGGGTTTTTTCTAGGGATTTCAAACCCGAAAGATATCGTTTTCTTTGTTGCCTTTTTTCCGCAATTTATTAGTGTGAGCAGTGATTTTAAAGTCAGTCTCGTGCTGCTGACTGTACTCTGGATGCTAGTGGATTTTGTGATTTTATTGAGCTATGCAGTGTTGATGGGCGGTGGTTTTTTCCAGCAACATAAACGCAGTATCTCACTGTTGTCATCCGCCTTTTTACTCTTGATTGCCCTTTTGGGTATCATTTATACCCTCGTCGGCTGGAACGCTTAAAGGGAACAGCGCGGCTTATTAAACCGCGTGCTTAAAGCGTTACTGAATCTGGCTTGTTTAATCCGCAGCGCGCACTTTTTTCGCGTATAATTTGTGCTATCTCGCATATTTCTTCATTTATATTTTCATTGAGCCAGCAGACATTCAGTCTTGCTTGGGCTCTGCTTACAATTTTCTAGGTCGCAGCCGGCCGAGCCCTTTGCTGAGCTTAGGCCTGCTTGCGCCAAAATTAAGGTCAATACCATGCCCGCTGCCCGCCCAGTAACACAGCGTGAAAAACGCTTTGCTCCAGAGATGAAACTCATTTCTGCGACAGATTTAAATGGTGTGATTACCCACTGCAATGATTGCTTTGAAAATATCAGTGGCTTTACCCGCAATGAGCTTGTTGGCCAACAGCATAATATTGTGCGGCACCCAGATATGCCTAAAGAGGCTTTTGCGGTGATGTGGGCTCACTTGAAAGGTGGGCGGCCCTGGATGGGCTTAGTTAAAAATCGTTGCAAAAATGGTGATCACTACTGGGTTAACGCCTATGTCACGCCGGTGACAGAAAATGGTGCAGTGGTGGGGTATGAGTCGGTGCGCTCATGCCCTGAGCGGGCTGATATTGCCCGCGCAGAAAAACTGTATGCGCGCATGAATCGTAAGCGTCGACAGCTGCAAGTGCCACGTTACTTAAAACAGTTGATGGGTGCGGTTGGCTTTATTATTCCGGCATTGATTTTGGGTTACAGCGTTTCGCCATTGGCCAGTACCCTGTGGCTGATTGCCGCCTTATTGGCTTTTGGTGGCATTCAATATTTGCAGTATAAACATGACTTAGAGCTGATCAGAAGTGAGCTGCATGGTGTGTTTATGCACCCTTTAGCGGCCAGCACTTATACTGATCAGCAAGGAATGACTGGAAATATCATGGTAGGGGTGATGAGTTTGCGCGCCCACTTGGATGCGGTCCTGACCCGTATTGAAGATGCCTCGCGGCAAGTGACTGAGCAATCACGCTTAGGCTTGGCATTGACTGAAACAGCCCGTGAAGAAATGCTCCACCAAAGTCAGCAAACAGAGCTTGTGGTCACCGCCATGCATGAAATGTCACTGGCCATCCATGAGATTTCAGACAATGTGCAGAAAACTGCAGACCAAGCGGAGCATTCCAGTGATTTAGCTGACCAAGGGGTGAGTATTGCGCAAGTGACCCGCGGCTCAATTGAGCAGCTACGTGACACTGTATTAGCGATTGGGCAAGCTGTGCAGAGCTTAGCTGCGCAAACCGATGCCATTGCCCGAGCTGCAGTCTCCATTGAGAGTATTTCTGACCAAACCAACTTGTTGGCGCTCAACGCGGCGATTGAAGCGGCCCGCGCTGGTGAGCATGGCCGTGGCTTTTCGGTGGTGGCTGATGAGGTGCGACTACTGGCTGCTAATACGCGCGAGTCGGCACAAAATATTCGCCAGATTGTGGCTGAATTAAGCACTCAAGCCAGCACTTCGGTAAAGGTTGCCGAAGAAGGTGCCGCAGATGCGCAAATGGGCTTGCAGCGTGTGCTTGAGTCAGAAAGTATGCTGGCGGGCATTGTTGTTGCAGTTAACCGAATCTCAGCAATGTCTGAGCAAATGGCAACAGCGGTAGAAGAGCAAGCAATGGTCTCGCAGGAGGTCAATCGGCAAGTGGCAGATATTGCTGGGTTATCAGAGCGCAGTTTACAGCGCAC
>JAAYTE010000208.1 GCA_012518175.1 Gammaproteobacteria bacterium
AATCCAACATGAAACTAAGCCGTAACGATCCCTGCTCCTGTGGCAGCGGTAAAAAGTACAAGCGCTGCTGCATGGATAGCATCGCAAAACAGTCTGCACAGGTGGCTGATGATATTGCTCAAGTGTTAGCAGTGAGCCGTAACCTGAGCCTGGATGAATTAAACCTTGTCGCGCAGCGAAAAATAGAGCAGCGTAATCATCAGCCGCATGCTGATTTTTGTGGTCTCACGTCAGCGCAGATGCAAAATTGGCTGTATGCCCCGCTGGATGAGTTAATTGATGTCACCATCAATACGCCCAGCGATTTATCCGGTAGCCCAGTGATGCGTTATTTAGCGTTGATTTTGGATGAAGCTGTGCAGCAAGGCGGCTCTTTTAAAGCAACGGCCAAAGGCAATCTGCCGGCCAAACTGGTCAAGCAAGCGTCTGCGTTGCTGCCTGAATTTGCTGTGGCTGAGTTCGAAACGGTGCCCAGTATTAGCGAGTATATGGGTAGCAATGAGGATAAGTTTAATGCCTTGCACTACACCCGTGTTTTGGCTGAGCTTGCAGGCATTATTTATCATAAAAGCGGGTCTTACCACGTTAAGAAGGCGGCACAAAAGCACTACGCAGAGCAGGGCTTGCAGGCTTTCTTTATGCCGATGCTCAGCGCTGCTATTAAACAGTACAACTGGGCATACCTTGATAGCTGGAATGACCAGGTTGATTTACGTACGTTTTGGTTGTTTATGTTATGGCGGCTACAGAGTCATGGTTCTGCAAATCGATTGAGTGAAGAGGTTGCTTGTGCGTTTCCGACTTTACTTGATCAATTGCCTATTGAAGAATATTTTTCACCAGAGCAATTGTTAAGCTCGTTGATCAAGTCGCGTTTTATTAAGCGTTTTTTACAGTTTTGGGGCTTTGTTACTGTGGATCGGAAAAGTGCTTTTTATAGCAAAGAAGACCCAGGTAGAGCAGTTAAGATGCAACCGCTGTTTAGAGCGAGCTTTGTTTTTGCAGTTTAGCAAGAACAGGCTCTAGTAATTGTGAGCCTAAGCATGTGCTCGTCAAGCTATGCCCCTGATTTTAATAGTATAAATGCCAGTGTCGGGCAGTTAATTAATAGCATCTTATGCGTTGTGATCTTCTTTGCAGCGCTTTTCTTATAACTATGCTTTCTAAGTAACGGGTGATTCAGCCAGAGTGTTGTTACCGTTGGTCAGCTGAGCTGAACTAAGCCTTCCTGCAGTGACTCACACTTATGTACACGGATAGAAAACTATCTATATCTTTTCACCTGTACAGAGGTAATAAAAATGAAAACTCTAACTCGTAAATACGCTGGCCTTGTTGTTTTTACTGCTCTTTTGGGCATGCCAATAACATACGCACAGGCTAATCAAACCGTAGATGAAGTCCAAGAAGTTATCTCCGATAGCTGGATTACTAGCAAAGTGAAGTCTGTTTTTCTGAGCAACACCAATATCGGTGGCTTGGATATTAAAGTAGAGACTGTGGATGGCGTTGTTGCGTTGTCTGGAGTGGTACCTACGACAGCTGAACGTGACCTTGCGATCGCTAAAGCCAAGGAGGTTAAGGGTGTTAAAGGTGTCGCAGCTGACGGTTTAAAAGCCAGTCGCTAAACGTTTAAACACTACACCGATAATAACTTTGACGATAATTTAAGGTGATTTATGAATACTGATATTTTTGAAGGCAAGTGGAAACAACTCAAAGGCCAAGTAAAAGTGCGCTGGGGCAAACTCACCGATGATGACCTGGATGTGGCTGAAGGCCATAGTCAGTATTTAGCCGGTAAGTTACAAGAGCGTTATGGCTTAACTAAAGAAAAAGCTGAAGAAGAAATTGCTGAATTTAATCGCAAATTATAACTTCGGCAGTAAACAGCTTGGGCATAGATTAAGCCCCGTTACCCTAGCTGTTTTATAGTACTCAGCCCTGCGCAGTAACCTATAAAAGTTATTGCGCAGGCGCTACAAATAGATCATATATTACCCCGCACAAGGAATGCGTGACAGCTCTTAATGAAAGTTGCAGTGAACTCAGTACTGGCTGCGGAGGCTGCATTAACAATCATCAAAGAAAGGATATGAACTATGTTATACACAATCGCATTAATACTAGGCATCTTATGGGTTTTAGGATTGGTTTCCTCTTACACCATGGGCGGATTTATCCACATTCTTATCGTAATTGCCGTCATTATGGTTTTATTACGAGT
>JAAYTE010000209.1 GCA_012518175.1 Gammaproteobacteria bacterium
CAACCCTTATGCAGAATTAAACTTTATGTGGGATAAAGGTTATAACGACCTGCCGCTGACCGCTGGTCTCTACTACAATAAAACCAACTACCAACTGAAAGATAAACGCGATATCAGCAACACTAAGCTGAAGAATGATGAGTTTGGTGTAAAAGTTGGTTTAGCGTTCTAGAGAAGACTTTTACATTAGTCTCTAATATAGCTTATAACTCATAAGCAAAATGGCCCGATGCGTTCCTCATGCAGCGGGCCTTTTTAATTATAAAAACTATATATGCAAATCGCATAATATGAAAAACATTAAAGCATTATCTTCAAAGCCCAGTACGGCGCTAGATTAAGCATTATAATAGCTAACTTATAACGACCTAAAAAGCTAAAATAAAGAGTATTTAAATTTGCAGTATCGAGGGTTATATACTTTACATGCAATGTTTTCACTTGTACGTTAAATACCACTAAAACAAAAGCGGCAAAAATCAACAAGCCTATATTTAAGACCGTACTCCAACCGAAAAAAGTTGCTAGCGTAGTTAAATCCGACATGAGCTGGTACTCCTTTACGTGCTCGAGCAGCTCAATACTACTTTATCGCATCAGCTATCCAGTCAGAAAATCCATCTGGAACAATCAGCTCATGCTGTGCACGGGTACAAGCAGTGTACAGGCTGGAAAATAAACGTGCGCGACTGTCTTGGTTATCGTAGGCAGTGGGGGTAATCAACAAGTCTTTAGATAAATAAACACTGGAAAACTCCATATTTTTAGTGTCACTGACTCTTGCCAAGGTTATTTTACCGCTGCCTTTGCGCATATGGCGGTCCACCGCTGTTTGAAAATCTGCCTGCGAATAGCCTTTTTGCAACATGCGCTCCACCGCTTGAAACGATGGGTTAGTGGCCATTGCCACACTTAAAGCATCCCAACTGGCGTAGCGAAAAATTAAACCGTGCCGCGGCCGTGTGCCATGGCTATACAGCTCAATACAGTCTTGGGCAAAAGTCATAAAGTCTTTGAAGGTCGAGCGTGATAAGCGAAACGATGCCCCCGCATGGCTAAGGCGCTGAAACCAAGCAAACAAATCAAACTCATCAGCCACAATAATCGTGGTTGCTTGCTGTGGTATCTGCCAGCCTCGGTAATGCTGTAGGTTAGTGCAATGGTCGGCCCGCCCAGCAAACAGCTCTTTGCTACTGCCTGGATGTGCTTGAATCAACGGGTTAATCAGATTTTCTACTTGCTTCCCCAAGCGGATCGACTGGGTAATATAGCGCTGCCGAATTAAAGTATTACGCTCTGGCGCCATACCACTTAGGTTTTGCAGCTCATCACTTAAAGTAATCACCGCGTGAGGACTGCGATCTAGAATTTGTAGCATGGGCCGCGGTATATCATGGGCTTCATCCACAATAATGTGACTGTATTGCGTATCTAAAACCTCTGCTGTGAGCGACATCAGCTTGATCCGATGATAGCCACGAATTGGCAGACGTATATGTGGCTCTGACGGCTGATTAAGCTCAGACCAATAACGCTCAACCATCTCTAACAAAACCGCAACATCCAACGCCACTAAGCTACTGGCGACACCTGCGGGTAGATGCTCAACCGCAATGTCTTGCGCTGTTGTATTGCAGTAACTGGCCACAGTACGCGCACAAATACTGGCAATTTGTTCCGGTGATAAATAACCAATCGATGGCAAGCCGAGCCACTGCGCCACCTGTACATGACTGACTTGCCAAGTGTATTGCCCACGACTTTTATCTTTTAAACGCCAGCTATTGGCCAATAAATTACTGTCCAGCACCAACCCTACAGCTTGAGCAAAGGTCATGGCTGGGAAGTGCTCACCGGCCCGAGCCTGTAGTGCTTGCAGCTGCCCATAGGTTTGCGCCAAGAGCAAAGTGCGCTTAGGTTCTAGCAGTTCAGTAAAACGACTGATCAAATGGGTTTTACCAGAGCCAGCATAACCCTGCACATTAAAGGACTCATCAGGCGCTGCTAAGAACTCACGCAAAGCTCTATTTTGCGGATCAGTCACCGATAATTCAGCCTGATACTCGTCAAAATAAATTTTCTGCAGTGGCATCACTTCGCATTGATACTCAGCGCTAAAAGAAAAGAGCCACTCCGCATCAGCATCCAAGTAACGCTCTGGCTCAGCGGGATGATCATCATCTAGCAAGCTAACTTTAAGACTCGCCAAGTGCGACAAACCTTGTGCAAACTGCTGCACACTAAAACGTTCAGCCACCAAACTTTGAAAGGTCTGTGGCAAACCTAGGTTAGCTTGATTGCCTGTGCTGATAATGTGCGCCAATTGACGCTGCATAGATGCTAGCGGTGCCTGCTGTTGCGCCAGCTTTTCGGCATTTTGAATAAACAACACAGCGGCCAATTGCGGCACAGAGGCTGAATTGAAAAAATCAGGCAACTCACCATCAGATAAACGCTGAGCTACTGTGCGGTACAGGGGTAAAAAAATCATTGGGCTCTCGCTACTGCTGAATATTACCAATTGACAGCTATCCAGCTGTGCTCACCGCAACCTAGGGATGCGCACAGTAAACGTGAATAGTCTTGTCTAGATCAGCATTTTAACAGAGACACCTAAAGTATCCGCTTTATCTAACAAAACAGGCCAGCCCCTACAGAAAATCGAGGATACTGGCCTGTTGAGCAGCAAGCACTGCGTAATAACAACATCTTGACAACGCAGGTAATTATTCAGCGTTTACTTAACCAACACGCTCAATAATCAAAGCAATGCCCTGACCACCACCGATGCATAAGGTGATCAAACCATAACGGCCACCGGTGCGCTCCAACTCATACAGAGTTTTCACGGTTAAAATCGCACCGGTTGCGCCCACTGGATGCCCCATACCCACTGCTCCGCCGTTAGGATTCACTTTTTCAGCAGGAAAACCCAACTCTTGCGCCACGGCCATTGCTTGCGCAGCAAAGGCTTCGTTGGACTCAATCACGTCCATATCAGCAATGCTTAACCCCGCTTGTTCTAAAGCCTTAGGCACTGCAGCAATCGGGCCCAAGCCCATAAATTTCGGATCCACTCCAGCAAAAGCATTCGCCACTAGGCGTCCACGTACCTTTAAGCCCAGTTCAGCGGCAGTTTTCTCATCTGCCAACAGCAACGAAGCAGCGCCATCATTAATACCGGAAGCATTGCCTGCGGTGACTAAACCATCTTTCTTAAAGGCTGGTTTGAGCTTGGCTAAATCCTCTAACGATACGTGCTCGCGCACATGCTCATCGGTGGCAAACTGCACTTCTTCACGGCCTTTACGCACCGCGACGGGCACAATCTGCTCAGCAAAACGACCTTCTGCCGTAGCTGCAGCCGCTTTTTGATGGCTGGCTAACGAGAACTCGTCCAACTGCTCACGGGTAAAGCCATACTTTTCTGCAATATTTTCTGCAGTAATACCCATATGTCCAGTACCAAAAGGGTCGCTTAAAGTCCCTAAGGTTAAATCTTGCACCGTACTATGCCCCATGCGTAAACCTGAGCGCACCTTAGGCAACAAATAGCCGCCTTGGCTCATGGACTCAGCACCACCGGCCAGTGCCAGCTTACTGTCACCACTTTCAATCATTTGCGCCGCAGAAATAATCGCTTGTAGCCCTGAGCCGCATAAGCGACTGACATTAAAAGCCGCCGAGCTTTCATCTAAGCCTGAATTGAGCGCAATATGCCGCGCTAGGTAAGAGTCTTGCGCGGCTGTAGGAATAATATGCCCATAAACTGCATGATCAATCTGCTTGGCATCAACACCGCTGCGTTTAATTACTTCTTGTGCTGTGGCAGTCCCCATTTGCTCTGGCGTTAAGCCAGATAAACTACCAGCAAAACCGCCAATGGCAGTACGTACACCGTCAACAATCACCACCGAATTAAATTTCATGCGTAATCCTTATAATGAGTTATTTACCAAGCATTGAGCGAGCAATCACTTCTTTCATAATTTCCGAAGTACCAGCGTAAATTGTCTGCACCCGCGCATCCACATAAAAACGTGAAATTGGATATTCCAAAGTGTACCCATAGCCACCAAACAGCTGCAAACACTCATCAATGGTTTTGCACTGCATTTCAGTTAACTGCAGTTTAAGTACCGCAGCATCAGTACTGCTCATTTTCTGCTGACGGTATAAAACCACGCAATGATTAAAGTACGCACGGCCCATATCAATTTGCGCGCGCACTTCAGCTAATTTAAACCGGGTGTTTTGAAAACTGGCAATGCTCTGGCCAAATGCTGTGCGCTGTTTGACATAGTCGAGGGTCAGCGCCAATGCACCTTCCATGGCACCCAGTGCTTGCGCGCCAACACCCAGTCGCTCACGGGGCAACTCCTGCATCAAATAGGCAAAACCTGCGCCCTCCTCACCCAACAACGCATCAGCAGGCAACAACATATCTTGGAAAAACAACTCGGCGGTATCACTGGCATGCTGGCCGATTTTTTGAATGGCTTTACCGCGCGAAAAGCCCGGCAAAGCGCTATCCACTAAAAACAGCGACACCCCTTTGGCGCCAGCCGCAGGATCAGTTTTAGCGCAGACAATCACCATATCGGCGATCATGCCATTGGTAATAAAGATCTTTGAACCATTCAGTTGCCAGCCATCAGCAACGCGTACAGCGCGGGTTTTCATATTGGCTAAATCACTGCCCGCACCCGGTTCGGTCATGGCTATGGCGCTCATCACTTCACCCGTGGCCATGCGCGGTAACCACTGTTGCTTTTGCGCTGCGCTGGCTAGATGCTCGACATAAGGAATAACGATATTGGC
>JAAYTE010000210.1 GCA_012518175.1 Gammaproteobacteria bacterium
ATTTTATTCGAGAAGTAGGTGTATAAAGCGATCATAATAACCGCACTAAAGACCACCAGAATCCCGGTTAAAACACCCACACTCATGGTCCAGCCTGGACCTAGAGGTTGCGCGAAGACTTCAGGTAAATACGCCAGAGTTAAAATAAACCCTGAGTAAATAGCCAAAGCTACCGCAAAAAAAATCATACTCACCCGGGTTCGGCGCCGTACTAGCTCCGCATACTTTGGGTGCTTAAGCACCTTCTCAACAATTGTATCTTGCATTTAACTTCTCCTACTCAATCGAGCATGCGTAAAGCTGCGCTATTTTGAGTGTATTTTATTGTTATCACTTACATGCAGGACACGGGCAATAACGCTTACCGCCGCGCATTGAACGTATACATTTATTGTGATTCTTTACTGCCTACTCCTCGTTTTAAAACTCGGAAGAAATTGCTGAACTCATCCAAGCTCTCAAACAGAGACGTATCCAACACTCAGCAGCAAACCGCTTCTGCACTGCATACACAGGATTGCTAATGTAAAGAATGTAGCGCTGAGGAACAGCCTACCTTGGTCTAAACCCTAAAGCAGCAGCCCAGAAAAGCAGTGAATATAGGATATCTACCATAGGAAAATAGACTAAAGAATCAAAAAACGCTCAAGATTAAGGTGCTGTCATTGGCAACAGCACCTTAAATACAACCCTAGCGTTTTGGGCGAACTGGTTATTGTTATGTTTTAAAGCGCCCGAGCAGCTCTTGTAAAGCACTGGCTAAACGTGCCACTTCATGGCTGGCTTCAGTCGTTTGCATCGCACCATCGGTTGTCTCAGTGGTTAAATCGTCGATGGCGACCACTGAACGGGTAATTTCTTCACTCACCGCGCTCTGCTCTTCGGCTGCGCTCGCAATTTGCACGTTCATATCATTAATGGTGCTAATGGCTTTCACAATCGACTCTAAGCAGGCAGTGGTTTTTAGCGTTTGCTCAACCCCAGCACGCGCCTCTGTGCGCCCAGCCTCCATCGCCTCCACAGCTTGCACCGCGCCACGTTGTAAGCGCGTAACCATATTGTTGATTTCTTCAGTGGAGTTTTGCGTGCGCGAGGCTAAAGTTCGCACCTCATCGGCAACCACAGCAAAACCACGCCCGGCCTCACCAGCCCGAGCGGCCTCAATAGCAGCGTTGAGCGCCAGCAAGTTGGTCTGCTCGGCAATGCTACGAATCACATCCAGCACACTGCCGATTTCTTCACTGTCTTTGGCCAGCGCTTCAATCACACCAGTGGCATGCTCAACCGCAGACGCTAGGCTTTCAATGGCCTCAATGGTTTGCAAGGAAACATCGCGCCCCACCAACGCTTCTTCATCAGCATGGTGCGCGGCATCTGCTGCCAAGCTAGCACTTTGCGCCACCTCATTGGCTGTGGCATGCATTTCATTCATTGCTGTGGCCACTAGAGAGATTTCATTTTGCTGCTTGCGCATGCTCTCACTGGTATTTTCTGTCACCACTGAGGTTTCCTCACTGGCCGCTGCCAGCTGCTCAGCTGAGCGCCCCACATCATGTAAGGCTCTTTGAAAACGCTCACCCATGTGATTAAAGGCTTGCGCTACTGAGCGCAGCTCATCATTACCAGGGTAGGCAACCCGCACCGTAGTATCGCCAGAGGCAATTTTTTCCGAAGCTTCACGCAGCAATTTCACCGTCTGTTGGATGCTGAGAATAACCCGTAAGGCCAGCAGCAATAACAAGCCACCTCCAATAATTAAGACAAAGGCAAAGAGCTTGAGCGTTTGCTGATAACGCTGTTCACCCTCGCTATAAGCCTCTTGCGCATCAACCATTAAGTGATTCGACAACTCAACCATAACCTCACGTACTGCAGTCACGGCGGGGTTAACTTTAGTTAAAATCACTTGGTTGGCACGATAAAAGTCGCGGTCATGGATTGCCTGCACAACAAGATCCACTGACTCTTGGCGCAAGACCCTTACTCGCGCTCTTAAAGTTTCGTACATCTGCAACTCAGCACCAGTAAAGCCCAGAGCATCTAGCTCCTGCCAAACCGCTTGATTCCGTGCCTGCCCTTCTTTAATGGTATCAAGGTGTAAACTCAAAGGATGATCATGCAGATCATAAAATGGCGAGTCTGGCGCATGCTGCAACGCAAGCAATAGTTGTGTTCGAGTACCGTTAATATCAGAGAAAACATTATCCAGCAGCTTCATCGGCACCATATTTTCTTGGTAGATATCTTCTAGCGCCTTGTTTAAATTTTTAATCCCCATCAGCCCCACAGCAGCAACCAGCGCAATTAGCAGCACCGAAATTGCCGTTAGCAAGATAAGTCGAGCTTTAAAAGTGATTTTATTAAGCATGTATTCCCCTCCGCTGCCAGCGAGCAGCGCACTCTCAATTGGCAATGTTAATTTTTAGAGCGAGGCTTTTCAGCAGTAGTATCATGCCCAACTTACTCGCCGACTCATCAGTGGCAGTATGCTATCAAACTTCGCGCGCGTCATAACGTCACACTTGCCTAGCAAAAACTATTATTTTTCACATTTCAGCCTATAAACCATAGCCTTAGACCTAAAAGGACTTAAAGAAGCTATAAATCCTACTTGTACGCTATATCGACCTGCACGATAATAAGCCTCTTACTTTTTAACGGCCACGTCCTAGAATTCTTTATGAGCGAACTCTTACTTATTATGGTCAGCGCCATACTGGTAAACAATTTTGTGTTGGTACAGTTCCTTGGTCTGTGCCCGTTTATGGGCGTTTCCAAAAAGGTTGAGACCGCCATTGGCTTATCCCTAGCCACCACTTTCGTCCTGACCTTGGCATCTATTTGCAGTTATTTAGTTCAGCAGTACATCCTCAAACCTTTTGATTTAGATTTTTTACGCACGATCAGTTTTATTCTGGTCATTGCCGTGGTGGTGCAGTTCACAGAAATGGTGGTGAATAAAACCAGCCCGATGCTGTATCGCGTACTGGGTATTTTCCTACCCTTAATTACGACTAACTGTATTGTTCTGGGTGTGGCCCTCTTAAATGCCAACCGCAGCGAATACACTTTTATTCAGGCCAGCGTTAATGGCTTTGCTGCAGGTATTGGTTTTTCTTTAGTACTGGTGCTGTTTGCCGCCATGCGCGAGCGAATCGCTATTGCCGATGTGCCAAAACCTTTCCAAGGGGCCGCCATTGGCATGCTCACGGCGGGTCTTATGTCGTTAGCCTTTATGGGCTTTAGTGGTTTAATCAAACTATGAGCATGGTGTTTATCGCAATCGCCGCGTTAGTGGCGTTGAGCTTAATATTCGGTGCCATCCTAGGCTTTGCTGCCGTGCGTTTTCGCGTGGAAGGCAATCCTATCGCTGAGCAAATTAACGCTTTACTGCCGCAAACCCAGTGCGGCCAGTGTGGCTATCCGGGCTGCAAGCCTTATGCGGAAGCCATTGCCGCTGGCGATAAAATCAATAAATGCCCACCGGGCGGTGAAACGACGATTCAAGCCCTTGCTGAACTATTAGATGTAGAGCCAGAGCCGCTTGACGCCGTGGAAGGTGAAAAACCACAAATGGTGGCCTTTATTCGTGAAGCAGAATGCATTGGCTGTACTAAATGCATTCAAGCCTGCCCCGTAGATGCAATTTTAGGCGCAGCCCGGCAAATGCATACCGTCATTGCTGACGAGTGTACCGGCTGTGATCTGTGTGTGGAGCCGTGCCCAGTCGACTGTATTGATATGCTACCAGTGCCCGACACCTTACAAACTTGGAAATGGGATCAGCCTTTGGCACCCGGCACACTGATTGCTACCGATCGGGAGTCTTTATCATGAGCAGTTGGCCTATCCACCCTTTGCGTGGCGGCGTCCATCCACCGGAGTGCAAAACCCTCTCCAACCAGACTCCCATCGTTAGTGCGCCTTTAGCTAAGCAGTTAATTGTGCCCTTACTGCAACATGTAGGCAGTAGCGCGCAAGCCTGCGTTAAGGTTGGCGACTACGTGCGTAAAGGCCAATTAATTGCAGACTCCAGCAATCTTATTAGCGCTGCAGTCCATGCGCCAAGCTCTGGCATTGTCAGTTTTATTGGCCCGCAGCCCTACCCCCACGCTTCAGGGCAATTACTTGATGCCATTGTGATTGATACCGATGGTTTAGAAACCTGGTGCGAGCTGCAGCCCGCGGCCAACTTCACTGATTTTACAGCGGCAGAGTTATTGGAAAAAATTCGCCAAGCAGGCATCAGCGGCTTAGGTGGAGCAGGCTTTCCAACGGTGGTGAAACTCTCGCCCAGAGCAGAGCAGCCAATCCGCACGCTGATTATCAATGGCACTGAGTGCGAGCCCTATATCACCGCAGATGATGTGCTGATGCGCGAGAAAGCAGACCAGCTTATGCTCGGCATTGATATTTTAGTGCACATACTCCAGCCCGAAAACGTGCTGATTGCCATTGAAGATAATAAGCCTGAAGCCCTCGCCTCGGTACGCCAAGCCAACGCAGGGCGCAGCTACCATGTTGTGGCTATTCCAACCATTTATCCATCCGGTGGCGAGCGTCAGTTAATTCAAATTCTCACAGGGCAAGAAGTGCCCTCAGCACAACTCCCGGCGCAACTGGGCATTCTCTGCCAAAACGTTGGGACTGTAGTGGCCGTGCATGATGCCGTGATTGCAGGTAAACCACTTATTTCACGGATTACTACACTAACTGGGCAAGCGTTACAAAACCCGATGAATGTCGAGTGCTTAATCGGCACGCCGGTCATTGATCTGCTTGAGTTTGCCGGCCTGCAACAGGCACAGCTCAACCGTCTCGTGCTTGGTGGCCCCATGATGGGCTTCACCTTAACGTCACTGGCGGCACCGGTGATTAAAACCACCAACTGCCTGCTGGCGGCCAGCGCCGCAGAGCTACCGCCTCCAGCACCGGCGATGCCTTGTATCCGTTGCGGTGATTGCGCCGAGGTCTGCCCAGCAAATTTATTACCTCAGCAACTGCACTTTTATGCGCTTGGCGAGGATCACGAGCAACTACAAGCGCACAATTTATTTGACTGCATTGAGTGCGGCGCCTGTGCTTATGTGTGCCCCTCGAGCATCCCGCTCGTGCAGTATTACCGCTCGGCCAAAGCCGATATTCGTGAACAGGCACAAAAACAAGCCAAAGCTGAACACGCCAAAGAACGCTTTGAGTTTCGCCAAGAACGTCTACGCCTAGAGGAAGAGCGTAAAGAAGCCGAGCGCCAAGCCCGTGCTGAGCGTTTAGCCCGCAGCAAAGCCGAGCGTGCGAAAAAAGAAGCTCAAGCCCAGGCATCCGGCTCCGCCAACGATGCTCAGGCTGGTGCTGCAGAAGCTGAAGTGAAACGCTTAAAAATTGCTGCCAGCATGGCGCAAGTGGCATTACGCAAAGCTGAAAAGCAGCTCGAAATCCACGGCACTGAAGAGTTGCAATCGCAGGTTGAGCAACTGCGTGTCGCTGCAGAACAAGCCAAGCAAGCATTGAGCGCTGCCACTCCAGCCGCCACAACCACAGCGAGCACCGGCAAAACAGCGAAAGCAGAACCCAGCGCCGCCGAACAAGCACTGAAAAAAGCTAAAATTGCCGTTGCCATGAAGCGCGCCGCATTGCGTAAAGCCGAGCGCAGTGAAGCCCCGGCTGAGACCTTAAGTGCTCTGCAAGATGAGTTGACCGAAGCTGAGCAAGACTTAGCCAAACTAAATCAAACCGAAGAAGCCAGCGTTTAGTACTGCGCTTTAGCCTTATTTTGGAGTATCGATGACGCTGCCCCGCATTACCTCACCACACGCTACAGGTGCTAATCGCACTCAGCGGGTTATGCTTTTGGTGATAGCCGCCACAGTGCCTGGTGTTTTCGCGCTGAGTTACTTTTATGGCATCGGCCCATTACTCAATATTGCTTTAGCCTGCAGCTTTGCGCTGCTATTTGAAGCGGCTATTCTCAGATTACGCCAGCGTCCAGTGACGTTTTTTCTCAAAGATGGCAGCGTACTTGTCACAGGCTTACTGCTGGCTCTAGCACTGCCGCCCTATTCGCCTTGGTGGTTAGTGGCGGTTGCCACAGGTTTTGCCGTGGTATTTGGCAAACAACTCTTTGGCGGCCTGGGACAAAATCCATTTAACCCAGCCATGCTTGGCTATGTTGTCGTGTTAGTGTCTTTCCCTGTGGATATGACCATTTGGCCGGCAGCGCACAGCGTCGACGCCATGCAGGGCCTTCAACACGTGTTTTTTGGTCAAGCATTTCCCGATGCATGGAGCCAAGCGACCGTCCTTGATGCCCTTAAAACCAATAACAGCCTGACCATTCAAGAGTTATGGAGCACTAACCCTGCCTTTGGCATCTTCGCTGGCTACAGCAGTGAATGGGTGAACCTGGCTTTCTTATTAGGCGGCCTGTATTTATTACACAAGAAACTCTTTAGCTGGCATGCACCCGTCGGCATGCTCGCCGCTCTATTTATTATGAGTGTGCTGTTTTGGAACGGCAGCGGTTCTGACTCGCATGGCTCTCCTTTATTTCACCTACTGAGCGGCGCGACTATGCTGGGCGCATTTTTTATCGTCACTGACCCCGTTAGCGGCGCGACCAGTGTGCAGGGCCGTTTGATTTTTGGCGCCGGCGTTGGTGTACTAATTTATATTATTCGCGCTTGGGGCGGCTATCCAGACGGCGTGGCTTTTGCCGTGTTACTGATGAATTTATGCGCACCAACCATTGATTACTTCACTCGTCCACGCACCTATGGACACCAAGCCGCGAAGCGTGGCTTTAAGTCAGGAGAGTAAAGATGCTGCCTGAACTCAGCCGTTCGATGCTTAAAAACAGTCTGGTGCTCGCTGTATTTGCCGCCGTGACTGTCGCAGTGGTTGCCATCACTCAACAAACTACCAAAGGCCGCATTGCCATGGCCGAGCGTGAAGCGCAAATTCGCGCTCTGGGCGAAATCTTACCCGCGCACAGTTACGACAACGCCCTTCTCGACAATGTTATTTACTTAAATGAGCCGTTACTAGGCCACACTACAGAAACCCCAGCCTACCTTGCCAGTGCTGAGGGTGAGCCTGCAGCGGTTATCCTGCAAGCCCGTGCTCCCGATGGGTACAGCGGTAGCATCCAGCTGTTAATTGGCATTACTGCAGAGGGCAATCTCAGCGGCGTCCGCGTCTTACAGCACAAAGAAACCCCAGGCTTGGGCGACCGTATTGAACTGGCAAAAAGCCCCTGGATTAAAAGCTTTGATGGCAAAAGCCTAACCCAGCCAAATCAACAAGGCTGGGCGGTGAAAAAAGACCATGGTGACTTTGATCAGTTTGCCGGCGCAACCATTACCCCACGCGCCGTCGTAAACGCAGTGCATAAAGCCTTGCAGTATTTTGACCAAAACCATGCCCAGCTATTTGCCCACTTAAATACCGCGGAGAGTCAGCCATGAGCGTGTCATTTCGTGAAATCAGTATCAATGGTTTATGGAAAAACAACCCGGGCTTGGTGCAGCTGCTCGGTTTATGCCCATTGCTTGGCACCAGCAATTCAACGGTCAACGCCTTGGGTTTGGCCATTGCCACAGCGCTGGTTCTTATCTGCTCTAACGCCGCAGTGTCGTTAATCCGTAACGCAGTCACCAATGCTGTGCGCTTACCCGCCTTTGTCATGATTATTGCCGCGCTAACCACCTGCATTGAATTACTGATGCAAGCCTACACCTACGAGTTGTTTTTAATTCTCGGAATTTTTATTCCGTTGATCACCACTAACTGTGTGATCTTAGGCCGTGCTGAAGCCTTTGCTGCTAAAAACACCGTACTGCGGGCCAGTTATGACGGATTAATGATGGGCGTTGGTTTTGGCTTGGTGCTAGTGGTAATCGGTGCCACCCGCGAGCTGCTGGGCACTGGCATGCTATTTACCAATATGCACCTGCTGTTTGGCAGCATTGCTGAACACTGGCAGATTGTGGTCTTTGAAGATTACAAAGGATTTTTACTGGCAATTTTACCGCCTGGGGCTTTTCTCGTACTGGGTTTATTAATCGCCTTAAAGAACTGGATTGATCAGTACTACGCCGAACATATTGCCAGTCAAGATACCGTTGCAAGCTCAGCAGCCAATCGCCGTGTGCGCGTCACTGGTGTAGTTGATTAAGGACTTAAGCATGGAGCAGCAAGGCGTCTTACGCAGCTGGAATGATGAGAAAGGCTTTGGCTTTATTCGCAGCACAGCTG
>JAAYTE010000211.1 GCA_012518175.1 Gammaproteobacteria bacterium
GCGAACAAGAGGGAAATTTAAAGTTTAGCGGCGAAACCGACAGAATCTACCTGCAAGTGCCGGAGCATTTACAGATTATTGATTTAGGTTGGCAGCGGCGGATAGATTTGCGCAGCCAAGGCTCACACTCAGCCATTGTTTGGAACCCTTGGATTGCTAAAGCGCAAACCCTCAGCGGTTTTGCCAGTGATGCTTGGCAACAAATGCTCTGTATTGAAAGTGCCAATGTGCTGGATGACCATCTGCTGCTGGCGCCAGGTGAGCAGCATTGTTTACAGTTGGAGTTAAGTACTAGTGCAGGTTTATGAGTCACCACATGACTAACTTTCTCAGCCAGTTTCGGGCGCATCTGTTAGGCTAAATCGTCCATTAACGGGAGCAAGCAATTGAGTTCAAATGATCATTGGATGCAACGTGATTTAGACGTGTTATGGCATCCTTGTACACAAATGAAAGACCATGAAACCTTACCCATCGTACCGATTCGTCGGGCTGAGGGCATTTGGTTAGAAGATTTTGATGGCCGCCGTTATTTAGATGCGGTGAGTTCGTGGTGGACCAATATTTTCGGTCACTGCAATCCACGGATTAATAATCGGATTAAACAGCAACTGGATCAGCTGGAGCATGTCATGCTGGCAGGCTTTACCCATGGTCCGGTGGTTGAGCTGTCGGAGCGTTTGGTGCAGATTACACCAGAGGGCCTAAACCGCGTATTTTATGCTGACAACGGTTCCTCTGGGATTGAAGTGGCGCTAAAAATGAGCCACCACTATTGGCTCAACCATGGCAAGCCAGAGAAAAAGCGCTTTGCCACCATCAGCAATGGTTATCACGGTGAGACCCTTGCCACCTTAGCGGTGGGTGATGTGGCCTTGTACACCGAAACCTATAAAGCCTTGCTGATGGACTGCATTAAAGTGCCCAGTCCCGACTGCTACCACCGTCCAGAAGGGGTGAGCTGGGCAGAGCATTCGCGCTTGATGTTTGAGCATATGCGCCAGACTCTGGAGCTGCATCACACTGAGCTTTCCGCGGTGATCTTGGAGCCTTTGGTGCAAGGTGCCGGCGGCATGCGCATGTACCATCCCATTTATTTAACCTTACTGCGTGAAGCCTGTGATCACTATGGTGTGCATCTGATTCTGGATGAAATCGCCATGGGCTTTGGCCGTACCGGTAGCATGTTTGCCTGTAACCAAGCCAATATCACCCCGGACTTTATGGTGCTCTCCAAAGCCCTAACCGGGGGTTATTTGCCCATGGCGGCAATAATGACCACCGATGATGTGTATCAGGCGTTTTATGATGAATACGACACCATGCGCGCCTTTCTGCACTCCCATACCTATACCGGTAACCCGTTGGCCTGTGCTGCCGCTTTGGCTACCTTGGATATCTTTGAGCAAGACAATGTGATTGAGAACAACAAGGTCTTAGCTCAGCATATGGCGGATGCCACTGAGCATCTCAAACAGCATGCCCATGTCGCCGAAGTGCGCCAGACCGGTATGGTGCTGGCCATTGAAATGGTTAAAGATAAAGCCACTAAAGAGCCCTTTGCTTGGCAAGAGCGCCGCGGCTTAAAAGTCTATGAGCATGCCATGGCCAAAGGTGCACTGCTGCGGCCATTGGGCAATGTGGTGTACTTTATTCCGCCGTATGTGATCACCCCTGAACAAATTCACTGGTTGGCTGAAGTGGCCACCGAAGGGATTGATCTGGCTACTCGGGATTAAGCGCTAGACGCTTAATAAAAAACCACGCACCATAGCGTGGTTTTTTAATGGCTGGAGTTAACACATGTCGCTACCGCGTTTTTTCGTTGCTGCGCCCTTGGCGTTAGGTGTGCATGACTTGCCTGAAGCGCAAGCGCACTATTTAAGCCGCGTGCTGCGTTTAACTGCAGGTGCGCCAGTGCAGCTATTTGATGGGAGCGGCCAGGAGTATATTGGCCAGCTGACTCAAGTGGGTAAAAAGTCGGTGCAGGTGGAGTTGCAGCAATGCATCGATGGTTTAGCCGAATCGTCTTTGCGCATTCATCTGGGGCAAGGTTTATCCCGTGGCGAGCGCATGGATTGGGCCATTCAAAAAGCCACTGAGTTGGGTGTGGCCGAGATTACCCCACTGTTTACTGAGCGCTGTGAAGTGCGCTTAAATCAAGAGCGGCTACAAAAGCGTCTAGAGCATTGGCAGCAGATCGCAATCAGCGCCTGTGAGCAGTGTGGGCGCTCTAAAGTGCCGTTAATTCATCCACCGCAGCAGCTCAAAGACTGGCAAGGCACTGTCGTAGCCGATTTGAAGTTGGTCTTGCA
>JAAYTE010000003.1 GCA_012518175.1 Gammaproteobacteria bacterium
AAACACTACTTAAGCCCAGATATTGCCCAGCAGATGGCCCTTAAGTCATTCGATAACAATCAACACAACTGCCCATTCGAGCAACTGTCTGACCGTGAAATGCAAGTATCTTTAATGATTGCCAACGGCCAAAAGATCCAATCAATTTCTGACCTGCTGTGCGTATCACCAAAAACAGTCAACACCTATCGCTACCGGATTTTTGATAAGCTCAACATTGAAAATGACGTGGAGCTGGCATTACTCGCCGTACGCCACAATCTTGTTGAAAACTCCAACCCATAAGCCTACCAATGACCAGCCAACTTTTTGATGCTTCCGCCTTCTTGCGCTCTTGCACCCAACACCCAGGGGTATACCGCATGTTTTCGGCTGATCAGCAATTGCTCTATATTGGCAAGGCTAAAAACCTTAAAAACCGCTTAAGCAGCTATTTTAAAACCACAGTTAGCGCACCTAAAACCGCAGCACTCGTTGCCAAAATAGCCAGTATCGAGCTAACTGTTACTGCCAACGAAACAGAAGCGCTTCTACTTGAACAAACCCTAATCAAGCAGTGGCGACCGCCCTACAATATTTTATTGCGTGATGATAAAAGCTACCCTTATGTCATTGTCTCTAGCAATGAGTTCCCACGCTTAGGGATGCACCGCGGTAGCAAAAAAAAAGCAGGCCGCTATTTTGGCCCTTACCCCAGCGCTGGGGCGATTAAAGAAAGTCTCAGCCTGCTGCAAAAAGCCTTTAAAGTGCGCCAGTGCGAAGATAGCTTTTACCACAACCGCAGCCGCCCTTGCCTGCAATACCAAATTCAACGCTGCAAAGCACCCTGCGTAGGTTTAGTGGATGCCGCTGAATACGCTGAAGATGTACGCCTATCTATCATGTTCTTAGAAGGTCGCAGCAACGCTTTAACCGATGAGCTAACCCAAGCCATGGAACAGGCTGCACAGCAGCTTGATTTTGAACAAGCTGCTGCACTACGGGATCAAATAGCGCTTTTACGCCGCGTTCAAGACCAGCAAAGCATGGAAGGCGGACACGGCAATGTCGATATTATTGCCGCAACAGCCACAGCTGGCGGTGCCTGCGTGCATATAATCAACGTCCGCGACGGTCGTGTTTTAGGCAGTAATAACTTTTTCCCACAAGTTGCTATTGAAGAAGACAGCGCCAGCGTCTTAGCCGCATTTACCGCGCAATACTACTTAGGCCGCCAAGATCGCGATTTTCCCAGTGAGCTTATTGTCAGCAGCGACCACGCCGACTGGCCAGCAATTGCCGCAGCTATCGCCCAACAATGTGGCCAACACATTGGTATTCGTTACCGTGTTCGCGGCACGCGCGCGCGCTGGCAACAACTGGCTATGACCAATGCCGAACAAGCCCTGCAGACTCGCTTGGTCAATCGCACGCAAATGGCCGCGCGTTTTACTGCTCTAGCCAAAGCATTAGAGCTACCTGAAGCGCCCAACCACTTAGAGTGCTTTGATATCAGCCACTCCAGTGGCGAGGCAACTGTTGCTTCTTGCGTGGTGTTTGGTCCTGAAGGACCGCGCAAATCTGATTACCGCCGTTACAATATAGAAGGTGTTACCGCTGGCGATGACTATGCGGCAATGCGCCAAGTGCTCCATCGCCGACTCAGCGGTGCGCTAGAAAACCAAGGCAAACTGCCTGATGTACTCTTAGTTGACGGCGGCAAAGGTCAACTGAATATGGCCCGCGAGGTTTTTACCGAACTGAAGATAGAGCACGTTCTGCTGCTCGGCGTAGCTAAAGGCGCGACTCGCAAAGCAGGCTTTGAAACGTTATACATCAATGACACGGCAACCGAGCTTAATTTACCCAGTCACTCGCCTGCCTTGCACCTTATTCAACAAATTCGCGACGAAGCTCACCGCTTCGCCATTACAGGGCACCGTGCGCGCCGCGGCAAAACTCGCCGCACCTCGGTACTCGAAGGTATAACAGGCGTCGGCCCTAAACGCCGTCGCGAGCTGCTAAAATACTTTGGTGGCTTACAAGAGCTATCCCGTGCCAGCGTCGAAGAAATCGCAAAAACCCCTGGTATCAGTAAAACTCTTGCCGAATCTATATATAGTGCACTGCGCCAAGGGTAAACTATCCTCCTTCAAATCTTTACCAAGAAAATAATTACTCAATGAATATCCCAAATATTTTAACTGTAATGCGCGTGGCACTGATTCCCGTCTTTATTTTAATGTTCTACTTGCCATTTTCTTGGAGTTACTGGGCCGCCAGCGCCGTTTTCGCCTTCGCCAGCTTCACTGACTGGCTGGATGGCTATCTGGCTCGCCGCTTAAATCAAAGCACCCCTTTCGGCGCTTTCCTTGATCCCGTAGCCGATAAACTTTTAGTTGCAGTTGCCTTAGTGCTCTTAGTCGCGGAGCATGCAAACTTATGGCTGACCTTACCGGCAGTGATTATTATCTGCCGAGAAATCATGGTATCGGCTTTGCGCGAGTGGATGGCCGAACTGGGTGAGCGTGCGCAAATTGCCGTTTCCAATATAGGCAAATGGAAAACCGCAGCACAAATGCTGGCTCTAATTATTTTACTGGCCAACCCACCTGCGTTTAATCAGTGGGTGATTAGCGGTTATGCTTTACTGATACTTTCAGCAGTGCTGACACTGTGGTCAATGGTCCAGTATTTACTGGCAGCCAAACCACATTTACACACCAAACAAAAAGAAGATTAACTTTTTTACAATCAAGGGCTTGACTAAATATTCTGATTCGCTATTATAGCGCCCGTCACCAAGACATTGCGGGAATAGCTCAGTTGGTAGAGCACAACCTTGCCAAGGTTGGGGTCGCGAGTTCGAATCTCGTTTCCCGCTCCAGTTTGTCATCAAGAATGCCGCTTAGTGCGGCGTTTTTGTTTAGGCCGGGTGGTAGAGTGGTTATGCAGCGGATTGCAAATCCGTGAACGCCGGTTCGATTCCGGCCTCGGCCTCCAAACAAATTAAAAGCCCCTAGCAGTAATGCTCAGGGGCTTTTTTTTGCCTCTTAAATGCCGCCTAACTCATACCGCAAACAGCCACTTCCAGCAAAGCCCCACCTAAAAGTCACAGTTGTGCACTGCATTAGCACGTTGTAGGCTTGATACTCCTTGCACTCAGTGCGATACATTACTAACCGGTCAGTGCAATAAAAGCTAAAAGCAGCTGGCAGCGCTAACCGCCCTTTTATTTTCTTACGGTAACCGACTGCATGCCTTACTTACGTACTTTTGGGATACTGGCCTTGACTGCTTCGCTCAGTGCTTGCCAAGTATTCACAGCAAACACCCAGAGCACAGAGCCCAGCACACGCTTGCAGGGTGCCCTGACCTACACTAATGCACAGTGGTTATTCCAGCCCTGCTCTTCATCTGACAACTACGTTTTAAAACCCTCGCAGGCACTGAGCGAAGAGCTCGATATGCTTCGCCCTGAAGCACCAGAAGGTTTATTTGTCGACTTCAGCGGCCATTTCGATGCCAGCAAGCAGAGTTTCACACCAACCCAACGCTATCGCCTACAAATCGAAGGGCACGGCTGTGACGATGCAGACTTTACCCGCTTATTAATACGAGCCAGCGGTAACGAACCCTTTTGGTCAGTACTGCAAACCCCTAAAGGTTTGATTTTAAACCTCCCCGGCGAGCCAGCGGTTGCCTTACCCTACATCGAAGAGCAACTCCCAGGCGGTCAATTTAATATCAGCAGCGAAGCCAACAGCCAAAATCTGCGTTTATGGATCAGTCCACAACAGTGCATCGACAGTATGAGCGGCACGGTTTATCACTTAACCGCTAAACTGCAACTCAACGAGCAAACCTTAAATGGCTGCGCAACCTTCGGAGCGTTACGCAATTAGAGTCAACACAGACCTCTATCAATTACGAACAAGGATAAGACAATGTTGCGAATTGCAATTAATGGTTATGGACGCATTGGCCGCAACATACTGCGCAGCATATTTGAGCGCGGGTTGCATACGAAACTACAAATAGTCGCGATTAACGACTTAGGTGATGCCAAAACCTTAGCTCACCTCACCCGCTTCGACTCAACCTTTGGTCGCTTTGCCCATGCAGTACAACTTTGTGAGAACAATTTAATTATCGGCGAGCAATCTATCCGCCTACTCAATCAAGCAGACCCTGCGCAATTACCATGGCAGGCGCTAGAGGTTGATGTGGTCTTAGAATGCACCGGACGCATGAAACAGCGAGCGCAAGCTGCGCAACACCTAAGCGCAGGCGCTAATCGTGTCCTCTTGGCGCACCCTATGGATAGCGCCGATCTGACCGTTGTCTATGGCATTAACCATCATCTATTGGACCAGCAACAAATTGTGTCCAACGCCTCCTGCACCACAAACTGTTTAGCCCCGCTCGCTAAAGTGCTGCATGAAGCAGTTGGTATCCAGCAAGGCATGATGACCACAATCCACGCCTACACGAACGACCAAAACCTTCTCGATAAAAACCATAAAGACTTATACCGCGCCCGCGCCGCAGCCAGCTCTATTATTCCGACTAGCACCGGCGCAGCCAAAGCCATAGGCTTAGTTATCCCCGAGCTGGCTGGCCGCCTAGACGGCATGGCTGTACGGGTTCCCACGCAAAACGTATCACTGGTTGATTTAAGCTTTATCGCTGAGCGCGAAACCAGCCAAACAGAAATAAATAGCATACTCAGCCAAGGTG
>JAAYTE010000212.1 GCA_012518175.1 Gammaproteobacteria bacterium
CGCACATTGCAGCGAACGCATGGCAGCCTGGCGTGCGGGTGCGGGTGCCTTTTGGGCGACGTGAGTTAATCGGTATTCTGGTTGAGACAGCCACTGCAACGACAGTGCCAGCCAACAAAATCAAAGATGCCTTGGCGTTACTGGATACACAGCCGTTATTGCCCGCCAATATGATGCGTTTGTGTATCTGGACCGCGCAGTACTATCAACACAGCTTAGGCGATACCTTTAGCTGGGCACTGCCCACATTATTACGCCAAGGCGAACCTGCAGAAGCACGCCAGCAAAAAATATGGCTGGCGAAACTACCGCTTAATTTGGACGACCCGCTGTTAACCCGCGCGCCAAAGCAGCTGCAGGCGTTAAAAGTTTTGGCGCAGCACAGCCAAGGCATTGCCCATGAGCGCCTTGAACATTTTGCTATCAGTAAAGACAGCATTGCTGCCCTGCTGAAAAAAGACTTAGTCAGCCAGCAAGTCCGTCAATTGCAAGATTTAGCCCATAAAAAACCCAGCCTTGCCCAGCCTGAATTGCCGCTGAATGATGAGCAACAAGCCGCTTTTAATGCCATCCACGCCAACAACCAAGAATACAAAGCCTACTTATTAGCCGGCGTCACCGGCAGCGGTAAAACCGAAGTGTATTTGCAACTGATCCGTGAAGCCTTAGCCGCTGGCAAACAGGTGCTGGTGCTGATTCCAGAAATCAATCTTGGCCCACAAACCCTCGAGCGTTTTACTAAACGCTTTAATGCGCGTATTGCTTTATTGCACTCCAACGTCAACGACCGCGAGCGGCTTGAAGCTTGGCTAGCGGCGCGTTCCGGCCATGCGGATATTATTATTGGCACCCGCTCAGCATTGTTTACTCCACTGCAACGGCTTGGCTTAATCATTATTGATGAAGAGCACGACACTTCATACAAGCAACAAGAAGGCTTGCGCTACCACGCTCGCGATTTGGCCTTGGTGCGCGCCCGCGCAGCCAATGTGCCGATTGTTTTAGGTTCGGCCACGCCTTGTTTAGAAAGCTTACATAACGCCCACAGTGGTCGTTTTGCCTTATTGCGCTTAACGCGGCGCGCCGGTGGTGCCAGCCAGCCCAAGTTTATTCGTTTAGATGTGCGCAGCTTGCCACTGGATTCTGGTATCAGTGCGCCGCTGCAAAAAGAAATCCGTAAAACCCTAGAAGCTGGCCAGCAAGTCTTGGTATTTCTCAACCGCCGCGGTTTCGCCCCAGTATTGATGTGTAATGACTGTGGCTGGATGAGCCAATGTGCAGAGTGCGATGCACGTTTAACCTTTCACCAACGTTACAACGAATTACGCTGCCACCACTGCGGACACATTGAAGCCCGTCCACACAATTGCCCCGAGTGCAGTAAAGTTGATTTACGCCCGATTGGCGCTGGCACCGAGCGTGCTGAAGAGCGCTTGCAAATTCTTTTTCCAGATACTCCAGTGCTGCGTATCGACCGCGATAGCACCTCACGCAAGGGGGCAATGGATACGTTATTGACCACCATTGGCAGCGGCGAACCCTGCATTATGATTGGCACTCAGATGCTAGCGAAGGGGCATCACTTTCCGCGGGTGACTTTGGTGGCCATTTTAAATGCCGATGGCGGTTTATTTTCCGCAGATTTTCGCGCCAGCGAGCGCATGGCACAATTAATAGTGCAAGTGGCCGGACGAGCAGGCCGCGCTGGTGATCCGGGCCGTGTTATTATCCAAAGCCAATTGGCTGATCACCCTCTGCTGGTGCAACTGAGCGAGCAGGGCTATTTTGCCTTTGCCGAACAAGCTCTCAGCGAACGTCGCGCCACTAGCCTGCCGCCCTTTAGCTATTTAGCCCTACTGCGGGCCGATGCATTAAAAGCTGAGTTAGCCGACAATTTTTTAGAAGATGCGTACAGTATTGCTGAACAGCTGGTTACACAACTGGCTATCCAAGGCGTGGAATTACTAGGGCCAATTGCTTCGCCAATGGAGCGCCGCGCTGGCCGCTATCGTGCACAACTATTAATTCAGGCCAATAGCCGTGCGCAATTACACCGTTTATTAACCCCTTTATGCAGCAATCTAGAAAACTTAGCCAGTGCGCGGCAAAGCCGCTGGTCAATGGATGTTGACCCAGTGGATTTATTTTAAAGCACAGCAGATGACGTCTGACGCTTGAAGCAAGCGCGTTGGGCGTCGATAATAGACCGTTTATTCAGCGATCATTCGCGATTCGCCTTCGTTAAGAGAAATTATGAAAGACAGTATCCGCAATCTGATTCAGCACGCAGTCAATCAACTTACCAGCGAAGGTATCCTTCCAGAAGAGTTTGTGGCCAATATTCAGGTGGAAAACACGCGGGATAAAACCCACGGTGACTTCGCCAGCAATATTGCCATGATGCTCGCTAAGCCGGCCAAAATGAAACCGCGCGATCTGGCCGAACTGTTAATTAAAGCCTTACCAGCTGACCCACAAATCAGTGAAGTGGCCATTGCTGGCCCCGGCTTTTTAAACTTTTTCCAAAATCATGCCGCGCTGGCTCAGCGCCTTGATCAAGCTTTAGCGGATAACCATATTGGTGTACCCCTGCAGCAGCCGGCACAGCGTGTGGTGGTCGATTTATCCTCGCCCAACCTTGCCAAAGAAATGCATGTGGGCCATTTACGCTCCACTATTATTGGCGATGCCGTGGCGCGAGTTTTAGAGTTTTTAGGCAACGATGTCATTCGGCAAAACCACGTGGGCGATTGGGGCACCCAGTTTGGGATGCTACTGGCCTACTTGCTAGAAAACCCCAGCGCCAAAGAAACTCAGCTGGCCGACTTAGAAGAATTCTACCGCGCGGCTAAGCAGCGTTTTGATGAGTCACCTGAGTTTGCCGAACATGCCCGTGGTTTAGTGGTCAAACTGCAAGCCGGTGATCCTGAATGCTTGCGCTTATGGCAGCAATTCAATGAAGTTTCTCTGAGCCACTGCCAAGAACTCTATGACCGCTTAGGCGTTAAACTCAGCATGGCTGATGTGCGCGGCGAGAGTTCTTACAACCCCGAGTTGGCTGATATTGTTGCCAGTCTGCGCGAGAAAGGCCTGCTGACAGAAGATGCAGGCGCGCAGTGTGTGTTTTTAGAACAGTTTAAAAATGCTGAAGACAAGCCTTTGCCAGTTATCGTGCAGAAAGCCGATGGTGGTTATCTATACTCCACGACAGACTTGGCGGCGATGCGCTACCGCAGCCAGACGTTACAGGCCGATCGAGCACTGTATTTTGTTGACCAACGCCAAGCGCTGCACTTTCAAATGGTCTTTGCTGTGGCACGCCGTGCCGAGTTTGTTCACCCTGCAATGCAGCTTGAGCACATGGGTTTCGGCACCATGAATGGCCCAGATGGTCGCCCCTTTAAAACCCGTGATGGCGGCACCGTGAAGCTGGTTGATTTGCTCAATGAAGCAGAGCAGCGGGCCTATGCACTGGTCAAAGAGAAGAACCCTGAGTTGGCGCAGAGCGAACTGCACAGCATTGCCCAAGCTGTGGGTATTGGTGCAGTCAAATATGCTGACTTAAGCAAGCACCGCAGCAGTGATTACAGTTTTAACTTTGAGCAAATGCTGAGTTTTGAAGGCAACACCGCGCCATACTTGCTGTACGCCTACACCCGTGTTGCCAGTGTATTTAGACGCACTGATTTCACCATGAACTCGGCACTACCGGGCAGCATTGCCCTCAATAGCGAAGCAGAACAAGCCTTGGCTGCCACCCTGCAACGTTTTGCTGAAGTACTGTATAACATCGCCGACAAGGGTACACCGCACATTCTCTGTACCTATTTGTATGAGCTGGCTGGCCAGTTTTCGAGCTTTTATGAGAACTGTCCAATTTTATCAGCCGACGATGAAACCACTCGCCACAGCCGCTTACGCCTTGCTGCCCTGACTGGCCGCACGCTGAAACAAGGCTTAGAGCTGCTGGGCTTAAAGACTTTGGAGCGTATGTAACATGGCTGCCCGTAAAAAAGCTGCGCCCAAGCGCGGCGCCAGTCGTTATCAAGCACCGGCCAAAAAACCCGTTCATCCATTGGTTTGGGTCATTGCTGGGCTGATTATTGGTATTTTTGCGATGTCTCTATT
This sequence comes from Gammaproteobacteria bacterium, assembly GCA_012518175.1. Taxonomy (GTDB): domain Bacteria; phylum Pseudomonadota; class Gammaproteobacteria; order Pseudomonadales; family Pseudomonadaceae; genus Denitrificimonas. The sequence continues at coordinate 4,129 of JAAYTE010000212.1, forward strand.
TCGCCTTGAGCCAGGCAATGACGCTATTAAGCGTGAGCCCGCTGCAGTGGCAAGTAAAAAGCCTGCGCCGAAAGCCAAAGAAGAGACAGCCAGCAAACCCAAGTTTGAGTTTTATACGTTGCTGTCAGAGTCTGAGGTGATTGTCCCGCCTGAAGCTCTACCGGAAAAAACGCCACCACCACCGCCACCACCGAGCAAGAAAGAAGTGGATGACGCTAAAAAAGCTGAAGCGGCACGGGCGCAAGCAATTTTAGACGGCAAAACACC
>JAAYTE010000213.1 GCA_012518175.1 Gammaproteobacteria bacterium
TAGCTCAGCTGGATAGAGTACTCGGCTACGAACCGAGCGGTCGGAGGTTCGAATCCTCCTGAGTCCGCCATATTGGAAAATTTGGCAATGGTTAAGTTTTCTAAGCAATACCAGCGGTGATCTGGATAAGCACCAAATGGACTCATAGCTCAGCTGGATAGAGTACTCGGCTACGAACCGAGCGGTCGGAGGTTCGAATCCTCCTGAGTCCGCCATATTAAAAAACCTGCATTGATTGCAGGTTTTTTTTTGCCTGTAATTTATGTGACTGCAGCGCTTGCTGTTTTAGCTGTCTTTGAGTGAGCTTAGGGTACGCAACCATCCTGATTAAAACGTACGCTGCGTTTTTTGTTTTTGGCGGTGCGGTAAGTAACGCTGAGGTTGCCGTTGTTGTTGCGCTCGTGCACTGGTCGGCCAAACATGCTGTCGACTTCCGCGCGACTCATGCCGCTTTTCACCTGTTTGCGGATTAAGTCTGTGCGACGCTGGCTGGCATCAAAAGTACCGCACGGATGGTTGTCATCACTGATCACTGTAACGCGCAGTGCTTTGCTTTGCTGCTTAGAGAGCGCTTGCTGGATGTCGTGCTGCGAGAGCGCTGGTATCAGCATGGGCGCATTGAGATTGTGGGTTTGCTGGGCGCTGTTGGTTGGGCAACCGCTATCGCTAAAAATCACTGCACCGTTGTCGGTGGTGCATTTGTAGATTTGTGTGGCAGCTAATGCCATGTGCCCCAATAAGGCGCTGAGGGCAATGCAGCTGTAAATGTATTTACGCATAGAGTCATCCTTGACCTGGTGTGTGGGGAAAGCTGCGCGCTAAAGCACAGGCTGCACTTCAGTGTAGACATATTTGTTTAAATGACCAGAAACCCGAGCGGTAGCCTTATCTGGCCCTCAATTGCTAGGTGCAAAGCTTAACTACAGTGGTATTATTACGGCATCTAAACCCATTAGGACGGGTTGTTTATGAGTTTTTGTATGGAATTTCTCGTTGAGCAGCCACCTTGCCTATCTGAATAATCCTTAGTGCAACTAGAGCGCTAGGGTGGAGTACCTCATTTATGTCAGAAGTTGAAGAGAGGAAGCCACAAGAGCCTCTGCATGAGCGTTTTGTCCAAGTTCTTGAGTTGTTGCAGCGTCACCGACTGATCGAAGAAAGTGTCGCCCGCCAAGGCAGTGACCATCAAGACCGTGTTGACGCCCTGGTACAGCAGCAACATTTGGCTGAGCTGCAGCAAACATTGGCAGAATTACACCCCGCTGATATTGCTTATATCCTTGAGGCGCTGCCTTTAGATGACCGACTCACTGTTTGGCAGTTGGTGCGCGTCGAAAATGATGGTGAGATCTTGCTGGAAGTATCGGATGCAGTGCGTGAGACACTGATTGCCGATATGGATGAGCACGAAATGATTGCTGCGGCCAAAGATCTGGATGCCGATGAGTTGGCAGATTTGGCGCCAGAGTTGCCGCGCGATGTTGTGCAGGGCTTGATGGAGTCACTGGACGATCAGCAGCGTGAGCAAGTGCGCTCAGCTTTGTCCTATAAGGACGATCAAGTCGGTGCCATCATGGACTTTGAAATGGTGACTATTCGTGAGGATGTCACTTTAGAGGTGGTTTTGCGCTATTTGCGCCGTTTAAAAGAACTGCCCGATCAAACCGATAAGCTATTCGTCGTGGATGTTGCAGGGCTGCTGAAAGGCGTGTTGCCAATTAAGCGCTTGTTGGTGAATGATCCTGACTGCATGGTACATGAGGTGATGGCCACTGACCCGGTAACCTTTAGTCCGGATGAAGACGGCTCCTATGCAGCTCAGGCTTTTGAGCGCTATGACTTGGTTTCTGCGCCTGTGGTTGAAAAAAGCGGGCGTTTACTTGGTCGTTTAACCGTTGATGAAATGGTTGACTTGATTCGTGAAGAGTCAGAAAGCGAAGCATTAAACCGCGCCGGTTTACGTGAAGAAGAAGATATCTTTGCCTCAGTATGGAAATCACTGCAGAACCGCTGGGCTTGGTTGGCAATTAACCTCATTACCGCCTTTGTGGCTTCGCGAGTGATTGGCTTATTTGAGCACTCCATCGAAAAGTTAGTGGCATTGGCCGCCTTAATGCCAATTGTGGCAGGTATTGGTGGTAACTCAGGTAACCAGACCATTACGATGATTGTCCGCGCTATGGCTCTTGATCAGCTGTCAACGGGCAATAGCTCACGCTTGCTGCGTAAAGAGCTGGGTGTGGCATTTATTAATGGCGTGATTTGGGGTGGTGTTATTGGCCTAGTCGCTTGGCTGCTGTATGACAGTTGGTCGCTGGGTTTGGTGATGACTGCAGCGATGACTTTAAACTTGCTACTAGCTGCTTTGATGGGAGTGTTAATTCCCATGACTATGGTGCGACTCGGGCGCGATCCTGCGCTGGGGTCCAGTGTGCTGATTACTGCAATGACTGACAGTGGCGGTTTCTTTATTTTCCTTGGTTTAGCCACAATATTTTTATTATGAAAATGAATAAACTCACAGATAATCAGACAAAAAGTACGCATTTGATTGCAAACAAGGGTAAGTTCGCGTTAATGTTCGATCGTTTTAGCCACGAATTACTGATCGTAGGGTCAGCTGCGGCATTAATTAAAATTATAATATTGCACCCTGCAAGCCAGGAAATGGAGCGTATATGACTTCTCAGCAACTCCTTCTTGAAGGCGTTGAACTCATGTTTTTCGGTATGGGTCTCGTTTTTTTATTTTTAATTCTACTGATTTTTAGCATTCGCGTGATGTCCTTTGTTTTAGAACGTTGGGCACCAGAAGCAGGTCATGTGGCTACAGCAGTTGCTGCATCAACTCAGCATGAGAGTGCGCAGGTTGTAGATCCAGATACTTTGCAAGCCATGCAAATTGCTATTAAACAGCACCGCGCGCGTCGCGGCTGAACGTTCCCATACGGAGTTTTTCCTGATGACTGCAACAAAGCCACTCGGTATTACTGACGTTGTATTACGTGATGCTCACCAATCTATTTTGGCCACCCGTTTACGCTTGGAAGATATGCTGCCGATTGCAGGCAAGCTGGACCAAGTGGGTTTCTGGTCGGTAGAAACCTGGGGTGGGGCAACTTTTGACTCCTGTATTCGTTATTTGGGTGAGGATCCATGGGAGCGTATTCGTGCGCTGAAAAAAGCCATGCCCAATACCCGTCAGCAAATGTTGCTGCGTGGTCAGAACTTATTAGGGTATCGCCATTACGCTGACGATGTCGTTGATACTTTTGTCGAGCGTGCCGCCGTTAATGGTGTGGATGTGTTCCGCGTGTTTGACGCCATGAACGATCCGCGCAACCTGGATCGTGCCCTGAAAGCAGTTAAAGCCAACGGCAAACATGCGCAAGGCACCATTTCTTACACCACCAGCCCTGTGCACAATATGCAGATGTGGGTTGATTTGGCGAAGCAAATTGAAGATCTGGGCGCAGACTCCATCGCCATTAAAGATATGGCCGGTATTTTAACCCCGTATGTGGCCTACGAATTAGTCAGCAAACTAAAAGAAAGCCTGTCGATTCCCGTGCATATGCAGTGCCATGCTACTGCAGGTTTATCTTCTGTAGCGATTATGAAAGCTGTAGAAGCGGGCATTGATAACGTCGACACCTCAATCTCTTCTCTGTCGATGACTTATGGTCATTCGCCAACTGAGTCTGTGGTTGCTATGTTCCAAAATACCGAGCACGACACTGGCTTGGATTTATTGCTGCTTGAGGAAATTGCTGCTTACTTCCGTGAAGTGCGGAAAAAGTATGCAAAGTTTGAAGGTACGCTAAAAGGTGTTGATTCCCGTATTTTAGTCGCGCAAGTGCCAGGTGGCATGCTGACTAATATGGAAGGCCAGCTTAAAGAGCAGGGCGCTGAAGATAAGTTTGATGCAGTGCTCGCGGAAATCCCACGGGTGCGTGAAGATCTAGGTTTTATCCCACTAGTGACGCCAACTTCACAAATTGTTGGTACGCAAGCGGTGATTAACGTTTTGACCGGTGAGCGTTACAAATCTATCACCAAAGAAACCGCAGGCGTCTTGAAAGGCGAATACGGCGCAGCACCCGCACCTTTTAATGCTGAGTTGCAAGCCCGTGTACTCGACGGCGAAGAGGCTGTGGTTTGCCGACCTGCGGACCTGATTGACAACGAAGTCGAAAAACTTACCGCAGAGCTTAAAGAATTGGCCCAAGAAAATAACATTCGCTTGGCCGACAACATCATTGATGATGTGTTGACCTACGCGCTATTCCCGCAAATTGGTCTGAAGTTTTTAGAAAATCGCGATAACCCCGAGGCCTTTGAGCCAGTGCCAACCGGTAATGAAGTTGCCGCTGCCGTCGCAGGCGAGCCACAAGCCTATACCGTTGAAGTGAATGGCAAAACCTTCGTGGTGCAGGTCAATGAGGGGGGGGACATTGAAGGCCTGAAGCCTGTAGGTGGTGCTACGGCGTGTGAGCCAGTTGCTGTGGCAGAAGGTGCAGGTGATCCGCAAGGTGCACCATTGGCTGGCAATATCTTTAAGGTATTGGTCAAGCCTGGGCAGGCAGTGGAAGAAGGCGAAGTGCTGATTATTTTAGAAGCCATGAAAATGGAAACTGAAATACGTGCATTCCGCCGCGGTGTGATTGGTAGCGTCAACGTTAAAGTTGGCGATGCAGTGTCGGTTGGCGATAGCCTGCTGACGATTTCTTGAGGGCTAAATGATGGATAAGCTCTTGGGTTTATGGCAAAACACCGGTCTCTACCAGCTTGAAGCTGGGCAGGCTTTGATGATTGTCGTGTGTTTAGGTTTGGTTTTTTTAGCAATTCGTAAAGGTTTTGAACCGTTATTGCTGATCCCTATCGGTTTTGGTGGTGTGTTAGCCAATATTCCTGCGGCCGGTATGGCCGAGGCCGGTGGTTTACTGGCGATACTCTATGATGTGGGTTTACCTACCAGTGTTTTCCCGCTGCTGATCTTTATGGGTGTGGGCGCTATGACCGACTTTGGTCCGATGCTGGCGAACCCGAAAACCTTGTTGCTAGGTGCCGCTGCACAGTTTGGTATTTTTGGGACCTTACTGGGTGCGCTGGCCATCGGCATGTTGGGCGTTCCAGGTTTGGAGTTCACCCTCAAGGAAGCGGCGTCAATTGCTATCATTGGTGGTGCTGACGGGCCCACATCAATCTATGTGACCTCGCGCTTAGCACCGGATTTACTTGGACCTATTGCTGTGGCAGCTTACTCTTATATGGCCTTAGTGCCGTTGATTCAGCCGCCCATCATGCGTGCTTTAACCACGCCAGCAGAGCGCTCAATTGTGATGACGCAATTGCGCCATGTTAGCCAGGTGGAAAAAATTATTTTCCCGCTGGTACTGTGCTTATTGATTGGTATGTTGCTGCCTGATGCGGCGCCACTTGTGGGTATGTTCGCATTTGGTAACTTGATGCGTGAAAGCGGTGTGGTTGAGCGTTTAGCCGACACCTCGCGTAATGCGTTAATCAATATCGTGACCATTGGCTTAGGTTTAACTGTGGGTTCGAAGCTGTCTGCTGAGTCTTTCTTGCAAATCAAAACTCTGGGTATTTTGTCTTTGGGGATGATTGCCTTTAGTGCAGGAACGGCAATGGGCGTGATCATGGCGAAGATCATGAACAAGTTCAGTAAAGTTAAAATTAACCCGTTAATTGGCTCTGCTGGGGTCTCAGCAGTACCAATGGCAGCACGTGTTTCCAATAAAGTGGGCTTGGAAGCCAACCCGCAGAACTTCTTATTGATGCATGCCATGGGACCAAACGTGGCTGGGGTGATAGGTTCGGCTGTGGCGGCTGGTGTCTTGCTCAGCTTTATCAGTTAAGACTTTATTCTAAAGTCGCCCGTTCAGCATAAAAGCTGCCCATGAGGCAGCTTTTATGTTTCTGGGAAGTGAACCTTTTGTAGAAAGTGGACTGCTTCTTGCATCGTTAGAGTTAACTGCAGCTTATGCGTCAATATTTAGTGCATAAGCACCTGAATTTACAAGAGAATATTCTGTGAATAACACGCAACTCAAAAATAATATGCACACGGGCCTGAACTTGCTTAAGCGCAGTCATTTGGGCGTGCCTCTGCTGTTGCTGATTATTTTAGGCATGATGACCCTGCCGGTGCCGCCATTTTTACTGGATGTGTTTTTCACCTTTAATATCGCCTTGTCCATTGTTGTGCTGTTGGTGAGTGTGTATGCCATGCGCCCCCTGGATTTTGCTGCGTTCCCCACTATTTTGCTGACGGCGACCTTAATGCGACTGGCGCTCAACGTTGCCTCTACTCGTGTGGTTTTACTGCATGGGCATGATGGCGGTGATGCTGCTGGTAAAGTGATTCAAGCCTTTGGTGAGGTGGTGATTGGCGGTAACTATGTGGTCGGGGCGGTGGTGTTCGCCATTTTGATGATCATTAACTTTGTTGTCGTAACCAAGGGTGCTGGCCGAATCTCTGAGGTGAGTGCGCGTTTTACCTTGGATGCCATGCCCGGCAAGCAAATGGCCATTGATGCGGATTTGAACGCTGGCTTGCTGGATCAGGAGCAAGCAAAGATTCGCCGCAGTGAAGTGTCGCAAGAGGCAGATTTCTACGGATCTATGGACGGTGCCAGCAAATTCGTACGGGGTGATGCCATTGCTGGCTTGCTGATTTTATTTATTAACCTGATTGGCGGGATAGCCATCGGTATTGCTCAGCACTCCATGAGTTTTGTTGAGGCCGGTAAGGTTTACGCATTGCTCACTATTGGTGACGGTCTGGTTGCGCAGGTGCCTTCGCTGCTGCTTTCTACTGCCGCTGCGATCATGGTTACCCGCGTCACCACCTCGGAAGATATGGGTGAGCAGATCAGTCGACAGATGTTCACTTCACCGAAAGCATTGGGGGTGTCGGCAGCTATTTTAATTGCCATGGGTTTGGTGCCCGGTATGCCGCATGTGTCCTTTATTGGTTTGGGATTGATTGCTGCGGGCGGTGCTTATTTAATTTGGCAGCGTGAAAACAAAAAAGAATTGGCGGTGGTTGAGCAAGAGCAACGCGACCTTGAGCAATTGCCAGCACCAACGACTGCGGAAAACCGTGAGTTGGGTTGGGACGATGTAACCCCAGTGGATATGGTCGGATTAGAAGTGGGGTATCGGTTAATCCCTTTGGTGGACCGTAATCAAGGTGGGCAATTGTTAGCGCGAATCAAAGGCGTGCGCAAAAAGCTGTCGCAAGACTTGGGCTTTCTGATGCCCTCGGTGCATATTCGCGATAATTTAGATCTGCTGCCCAATGTCTATCGCCTGACGCTGATGGGGGTCACTGTGGCTGAAGCTGAGGTTTACCCAGAGCGTGAGTTGGCAATTAATCCGGGTCAAGTTTTTGGCACGCTCAGCGGTGTCGCCACCCATGATCCAGCCTTTGGCTTGGAAGCGGTATGGATTGAGCCAAGTCAGCGTGATCAGGCGCAGTCCCTAGGCTACACCGTGGTCGATACCAGCACTGTGGTGGCGACCCACCTCAATCAAATCCTCAGTAAGCACGCCCATGAGCTGCTAGGTCATGAAGAAGTGCAGCAATTGATGCAAGTGTTGGCGAAAAGCTCACCGAAGCTGGCTGAAGAGCTGGTGCCGGGTATGGTGTCCTTGTCTGCCTTGTTGAAAATATTGCAAAGTTTATTGCAAGAACAGGTGCCTGTGCGTGATATCCGCAGTATTGCTGAGGCAATTGCTGAAACCGTCACCCGTAGTCAAGATCCTGACACTATTGTTGCTGCGGTGCGCGTTGCGTTATCTCGTGCAATCGTGCAAAGCATTGTCGGGCTTGAGCCAGAGCTGCCTGTGATCACCTTGGAGCCAAGGTTGGAACAGATATTGCTTAGTAGTATGCAGAAGGCCGGACAAGGTTCAGATGATGGCGTATTGCTTGAACCTGGAATGGCGGAAAAACTACAGCGGTCTCTTATTGAGGCGGCGCAACGTCAGGAAATGCTAGGCAAGCCAGTGGTCTTACTGGTCGCTGGACAGATTCGAGCCATGATGTCGCGTTTTGCTCGGTTAGCCGTACCAAACATGTATGTGTTGGCTTACCAAGAGATCCCAGATAATAAGCAAGTGACTATCGTGGCAACGGTGGGACAAAATTGATCGAGGGCTGACTTATGCAAGTCAAACGATATTTCGCAGCAGATATGCGTCAAGCAATGAACCGCGTACGGGAAGAGTTAGGCGCTGACGCGTCAATTATTTCTACGCGCCGGGTTGCTGGTGGTGTTGAATTGACCGCTGCCCTTGATTATCAAGTTCAGGCTAAGGTGTCACGCCCTAATCCAGCCTTAGAAGCTGAGCTGCGTAAGACGCAAGCACAGATCATGCAAGCGCAAGTTAGCTTGCAAGCCCGTGACGAGGGCGGAGCTTCGGGGCGCGATCGTCAGCTGCTGGAGCAAGTGATGCAGCGTGTGAGTGAGCCAGTTGCCGCGCAGCCGCAAATGACTCAACAGGCAAGCGCCAGTCAAGGTGAAATGATGGCCATGCGCTCTGAGCTCAACAGCTTGCGTGAGTTACTAGAAATGCAGCTGGGTAATATGGCTTGGAGCAATATGCGTGCACAACAGCCTATGCATGCAGCCTTATGGAAGCGTTTTCAGAAGATGGGCCTTAGCGCTGAGATTATCCGCCCAGTGTTAGAGCGTGTTGCCCATGAAAAAGATCAGCACCAAGCTTGGCGCATGGCCTTAGCCTACCTCACCCATGCAGTGCGTACGCCCAATAACGAAGCGATTGATGAGGGTGGTGTGATAGCCTTAGTTGGCCCAGCAGGTGTGGGGAAAACCACCACACTGGCAAAACTTGCTGCGCGCTATGTATTGACCCATGGAGCCAGTAACATTGCTTTAGTGAGTATGGACAGTTACCGCATTGGTGCTCAAGAACAGCTAAAGACTCTCGGGCGGATCTTAAACATCCCGGTTAGCTATGTGGCCGATGGCGTTACCCTAGCGGAAACCCTGCAGCCGTTAGCGCACAAAAAAGTGGTGTTGATTGATACCGCAGGCTTGCCAGCCAGTGATCCGGCCTTAGGTTTACAGCTCGATAGCTTGTCAGCTGCGGGGGTTAAGGCGAAAAATTATTTAGTGATGGCCGCAACCAGTCAAGGGCAAGTGCTGAAAGCTGCTTGGCATGCCTACAAGCGTTGTGGTTTAGCCGGTTGCATCATTACCAAGTTGGATGAAGCGATTAGCATGGGTGAGGCGTTAAGCATGGCGATTGGCCATAGTATGCCAGTAGCCTATACTACGGACGGTCCGAAGATTCCCGATGACTTGCAAGTGCCGCGCAGCCATCAATTGATCAGTCGTGCCGTGCGTCTGCAAAGTTCAGAAGAGCCTACAGAAGAAATGATGGCGCAAATGTGTGTAGGATCTCCACTGGCCGTACAGTCTGTCGGTTAGAGTTAAGCGAGCAAGGTATTGAAAGTATGACAAGTAAACAGAAACAGCCCGTACAAGTGATTGCCGTTACCGGTGGTAAGGGTGGCGTCGGTAAAACGAATGTCTCGGTAAACCTTTCCGTGGCCTTGGCAGCTTTGGGCCGTAAAGTGGTTTTGCTCGATGCTGACTTTGGTTTGGCGAATGTGGACGTTTTACTTGGTTTACAGCCCACCCATACCTTAGCTGATGTCATGAGTGGTAAAAGTGATTTACGCGACGTGCTGTTGAATGGTCCAGGCGGGATAAAAATTGTCCCCGCCTCTTCTGGCACGCAAAGCATGGTAGAAATGACCCCGATGCAGCACGCAGGCTTGATTCAGGCCTTCAGTGAGCTGGGCGATAATATAGATGTATTGGTAATAGATACTGCGGCCGGTATCGGCGACTCTGTCACAAGTTTTGTCCAAGCTGCACAAGAAGTGATTATGGTGGTTTGTGATGAGCCCACTTCCATTACTGATGCCTATGCGCTGATTAAACTGCTGAACAAAAGCCATGGTATGGCGCGGTTTCGAGTCCTCGCAAATATGGCCCATAGCCCCCAAGAAGGGCGGCATTTATTTAATAAGTTGGTTAATGTAACGGAACGCTTTCTAGATGATGTCACGCTGCAGTACTTAGGCGCTGTGCCCTATGATGAAATGGTACGTAAAGCAGTACAGAAGCAGCGTGCAGTGTATGATGTGTACCCACATGCGAAGTGTTCGTTAGCGTTTAGGAATATGGCGCAACAGATTGATAGTTGGCCTTTACCCAGCACACCGCGTGGGCATTTAGAGTTTTTTGTGGAGCGGTTAGTTAGCCACACTGGAA
>JAAYTE010000214.1 GCA_012518175.1 Gammaproteobacteria bacterium
GCCTCCATCCGGATTCCTTATGTGACCAGTCCTAAGGCCCGCCGCATTGAAGCGCGCTTCCCAGACCCCTCTGCCAACCCTTATTTAGCCTTTGCCGCTTTATTAATGGCAGGTTTAGACGGTATCCAGAACCGTATACACCCAGGTGATGCCGCAGATAAAAACCTGTATGACTTACCGCCAGAAGAATCCCAGCAGATTCCACAGGTGTGTGGCAGCTTAAAAGAAGCACTTGAAGCGCTGGATGCTGATCGCGACTTCCTATTGCGTGGTGGCGTCTTCAGTAATGAGTTTTTAGATGCCTTTATTGCTTTAAAAGCCCAAGAAGAATTGCGTGTGCGCACCTTTGTGCATCCATTAGAGTATGAGCTGTATTACAGCTGCTAAGCCTAGGAAACATGTAACGGGCAGGGCGCACGGCAATTGCTGTGTTAGCCCTTGCGTGTTATTTGAGCAATATTTGCAAAAAACTGCTATCATTTGCGCCCATTTTTGCGGTTGCTTTGGTAACCCGACTTAGCGGCCTGTTTGTACGATGAAACTAATTTTAAAATCTTTTCCTGAAATCACCATTAAAAGCCGTCCTGTGCGCAAACAGTTTTTACGTCAGTTGAGTAAAAATATCCGCACTGTACTGCGTGATATTGATCCTGCTGTAAAAGTGACTGGCGAGTGGGATAACTTAGAATTAGTGACTGCAATTGAAGACCCAGCACTCTTGCAAGAGCTGTATGGGCGTTTGCGTTGCACCCCTGGTATTGCGCACTTTTTCCAAGTGTTGGAATACCCGCTCGGTGATTTAGACGATATTGTTTTGCGTTGTAAGCAGCATTATTGCGAGTTATTGCAAGGCCGTACTTTTTCCGTACGCTGTAAGCGAGTGGGTAGTCATCCTTTTTCATCCGTGGATGTGGAGCGTTATGTCGGCAGCCAATTGCGTCAACAGTGTGCCGCTGCCGGTATTGATTTGCGTCGTCCCGAGGTTGAGGTGCGTTGTGAAGTCCGTCATCAGCGTTTACTGATTGAGTATGAGCGCCACCAAGGCATTGGTGGTTATCCGCTAGGAACAGTAGAACAGGCGCTGGTCTTAATGTCTGGCGGCTTTGACTCTACGGTAGCCGCTTACCAAATGATGCGCCGTGGGTTACTCACCCATTTCTGCTTTTTTAACTTAGGCGGGCGGGCGCATGAGCTTGGAGTTAAAGAAGTAGCACACTATTTATGGAAAAAATACGGCAGCTCGCACCGAGTTTTATTTATCAGCGTACCGTTTGAAGAAGTGCTGGGTGATATTTTAGAAAATGTCGATAACGGGCATATGGGTGTGGTGCTCAAGCGCATGATGTTTAAAGCAGCCGAGCAAGTTGCTGATCAGCTGGAACTGGATACATTAGTTACCGGTGAAGCTATTTCACAGGTGTCCAGTCAAACCCTGACCAACTTAGCGGTGATTGATAAAGCCACCAGTAAGCTGGTGGTGCGTCCGCTGATTACCGAGCATAAGCAAGATATTATTAGCACCGCGGTGGAGATTGGTACTGCAGAATTTGCAGAAAATATGCCTGAGTACTGTGGCGTGATTTCTGTAAACCCGAAAACCCGTGCCAAACTTGGCCGTGTGGAGCATGAAGAAGGGCGCTTAGATGCCAGTCTTTTGCAACGAGCAGTACAGCGCGCCACTCGGGTGACCATGGATAAAGTACTGGATGAACTGGGCAACGATGTCCAAGTTGAAGAGGTGCATGCCGCTTTGCCAGGGCAGGTGGTTATTGATATTCGCCACCCTGACGAAGTCGATGAGCAACCACTAGAGCTTGCAGGTATTGAGCAGCTGACAGTGCCTTTTTATGCCATTAATGGTCGTTTTAAAGATTTTGATCCTAATCGCCAATATCTGCTCTATTGCGATCAAGGTATAATGAGTAAATTACATGCGCATCACTTAATGCATGAAGGCTATGCAAATGTGCGTGTTTACCGTCCTGATACAGTGCAACGGCCGCGCGCAAGCAGTCACGCATGATTGGACATATCTTATTGGTCTGTTTATGGAGCTGTGTGGCCACGCCACAGCAGTTACGGCCACCGGACCCATAAAGCCTGTTCCCCTTGATTCCAACTGACGCGTTTTACGTGCAGCCTACATATTTTACTTGAGATAAGCTTGTGATTGAGAATTTACGCAACATTGCCATTATTGCCCACGTTGACCATGGTAAAACCACTTTGGTTGACGCCCTGTTACGTGCCTCCGGAACCCTAGACCGTAAAGAACTCGATTCTGACCGCGTTATGGATTCCAACGATCAGGAAAAAGAGCGCGGAATTACGATTCTGGCGAAAAACACTGCGATCAAATGGCACGACTACAACATTAATATTGTGGATACCCCAGGCCACGCCGACTTCGGTGGTGAAGTTGAGCGGGTAATGAGCATGGTTGACTGCGTGTTGTTGGTGGTTGACTCCATTGATGGCCCAATGCCGCAAACCCGTTTTGTAACGCAAAAGGCGTTCCAGTCAGGCTTGCACCCAATTGTAGTGATTAACAAAGTTGACCGTCCTGGCGCGCGTCCGGACTGGGTTGTGGATCAGGTTTTTGACCTGTTTGATAACCTTGGTGCCACTGAAGAGCAATTGGACTTCCCAATTGTTTATGCCAGTGCATTGAATGGCGTATCGGGTTTAGATCCAGCAGAAATGACCGAGAATATGGACGTTTTGTTCCAAGCTATCGTTGATTATGTGCAGCCGCCGAAGGTGGACTTAGACGGTCCATTCCAGATGCAAGTCTCTGCGCTGGACTACAACAACTTCCTCGGTGTCATCGGTATTGGCCGCATTACCCGTGGTCGTCTAAAAGCCAATATGCCAGTCACTTCGATTGATGCCGAAGGTAAGCGCCGTAATGGTCGCTTGCAGAAAATCATGGGCCACCACGGTTTACAACGTGTGGAAGTTCAAGAAGCGCAAGCCGGTGATATCGTTTGTGTCAGCGGTTTTGAGCCACTGTTTATTTCTGACACCCTATGTGACCAGAACCATGTGGAAGCATTGCCGCCACTCAGCGTTGATGAGCCAACTGTCAGCATGACCTTCCAAGTCAACGACTCGCCGTTTGCCGGTAAAGAAGGTAAGTTCGTCACCAGTCGTAACCTGAAAGAGCGTCTGGAAAAAGAACTGCTGCACAACGTGGCACTGCGCGTTGAGCAGGGTGATGATGTGGATAAGTTTAAAGTCTCTGGCCGTGGTGAACTGCACCTGTCAGTACTGATTGAAACCATGCGCCGTGAAGGCTACGAGATGGGTATTTCCCGTCCAGAAGTGGTGATCAAAGAAGTCGACGGCGTTAAGCAAGAGCCTTACGAGAATGTGATTCTCGATATCGAAGAGCAGCACCAAGGTTCTATTATGGAGCAATTTGGTCTGCGTAAAGGTGAGCTGACCGATATGGTGCCGGACGGTAAAGGTCGTATTCGTTTAGAGTACACCGTACCTTCACGTGGTTTGATTGGTTTCCGTAACCAGTTTATGACCATGACTTCAGGTACAGGTATCTTGACCGGTATGTTCAGCCACTATGGTCCAATTAAAAGTGGTGAAGTCACCAGCCGCCAGCAAGGCGTATTGGTCTCCATGGCGACTGGTAAAGCCTTGGCCTACTCACTGGAAACCTTGCAAGAGCGCGGTAAGTTGTTCTTAGTGCCAGGTGAAGAGATTTACGAAGGTCAGTTGGCTGGTATTCACAGCCGCGATAATGACTTGGCGATTAACCCAACTAAAGCTAAGAAGCTCGATAACATGCGCGTGTCAGGTAAAGAAGAAACCACGGCGTTAGTGCCACCGGTGGTCTTTACTCTGGAGCAAGCGCTTGAGTTTATTGAAGACGATGAGCTGGTTGAAGTAACACCTAAGTCGATTCGTCTACGCAAAAAGTACTTAACTGAAAATGAGCGTAAGCGCCAAGGCCGCAGCAAGGCCTAACGTGCCTCTGTAGCAGCCAAAGTAACACCCAAACCCGCACCGGCAACGTTGCGGGTTTTTTAATCTTGTTGAGTTAATAAGCCCATTTGCTCGGCTTTAGCGACGGCTTGGGTACGCCGGGAGACTTCCAGTTTTTTATACACCCGTTGAATGTGTGCTTTAACCGTGTGTATTGAAATATGCAGGTGCTCGGCAATTTCTTTACTGGCTAGGCCTTGGGCCACAAAGCCCAGAACTTCCAACTCACGGGGACTCAGTAGCGCGCTTGTGGTGGTTTGCTGCTTAAGTTGCTGAGCAAAGAGTGCCTGCAGTTCATGCATGTTTTGTATCAGTCCCGCTTGCTGGCAAGGGGCTAAAATATAGTGCACTTGCTCACTGCTGCAGGGCTGCGCGCTGCGTTGTAAATGCTGATGCAAATAAAGGGTGCTTTGCGTTATTGCCAGTAAGCTTAACAGGCCGTGTTGCTCCGCATGCTGCTGCACCGCTTGGATAAGCGGTAGGGCGTGCTCGAGTTTGTTTTGCAGCATATAAGTTTGTGCTAAATACAGTTGCTGAGTCGCCACGTTTTAGGGCCGTGTTTCTTCTACTGCTACGCATTTGCTGCGACATTAATCTCTCATACAACTGTCATCCTTTTGACATCTAGCCCGGCTAATCTGACTGCATCGTAATTAAACGC
>JAAYTE010000031.1 GCA_012518175.1 Gammaproteobacteria bacterium
CGCACCAGAGCTGGTGAGCACCGAACTCAGTTACCGCCGCCACCCCGCGCTGGCAGGCTTAGGGCGTTATTTACACTGGCTTTGCCAGCCTCGGGCAATCGCAGTAGACTAAGCATTAACCAGTTTTTTGGGGCATGCTATGTTTCGTTTCTTCTTGCTCAGCACGGCAGCAGCCCTTTTATTAGGCTGCCAAGCCAGCAATCCATACCAAGCCGAGGGGCTGCCCTTGCCGCCAGCACCCAGTGAGGCAGCAACCCACTTTGATCGCAGCGCTTATCCAGCGCCGGCGCGCAGCACAGATTATAAATACTGGTGCTGGCACAATCAGGCTGAAAATCCAGCCAATCAGTCTTATCCTCAAGACAGCGCCCAGAGCATATTGGCTGAACAACTGGAGCAATATGGCTTGCGTGCTGCGACACCGCAGCAGCCATGCCAGTTAAAAGTACAACTCAGTAGCCAAAACAATCAGCGCCAGCGTCCCGTTTATTATGACTATCCCTATCCTTCTGCCAGTTTTGGCTATGGCTACGGCGGACGCCACGCCTACCATGACCGTTACCGTCACTCTGGCATCGGCTTAACTGTTCCCCTCACCCCACGCGCATACACTGAGTATTATCAGCTGCTGCATGTGAGCTTTACTGACGCACACAGTGGCCAACTGATCTGGCAAAACCAAAGCACCGTCACCAGCAATCAACAGGGGCAAATCTCTGCACAGACCCTGCGCTCTGCAATGAGCAATATGCTCAACAGCTACCGCTAAAACCTATAGCAGCAAGCGCAACCATACTCACTGTGCATAGTGCTGCAGTAGAGTTACTTCACCACCAAAACATCACAAGGTGGTTGCTCGAGAAAATGCTGGGCCAAACTGCCAAGCAAGGCGTCCGCCAGCACACCGCGACCGTGCTTACCGATGGCTAACACTTGCGGCTTTTGCTCAGCAATCACTTGGGTCAAGCAGTTATGCAGCTCGCCTTGACGCAACTCATGGGTAATCTGTGGCCCTGTTGCCGGCATTTTCGCTCGTTCATCGGCAACCAACTGGTCAAATAAAGAGGTTTGCCAGTCAATTTCAGAATCGCTATCCGCACCATGAACTTCGGCCATTTCTAACACATGCAAGGCATGAATCGCTGAGCTGTGCGGCAATAACTTATACACATGATGCAAGGCATGACAGGCGCATAAAGAAAAATCCAATGGCACTAAAGCGCGCTCATAGGCATGCATCTCAGTCTCGACCGCCAACAATACCGGCACCACACTGCGCTGCAAAACGCGCTCCAGCGTAGTACCAGAAAAATATTCAGGGGAATCTTGGTGATGATCACCCATGACCAAAAAATCCACACTGTGGGCTTTTTGCGCAGCCACAATCGACTGTGCTGGGCGTCCCATTTTAATTAAAACTTGAGCATCTGCAGCACCGTATTGGTCCAACTGCTGAGTGATCAAGCGATCAGCAGCGAGCATTTGCTTTTCAATCACATTCATCGGCAAGTGATCTTCTAACACATTGATCACACTTAACTGGGCCTGATGCTGCTGAGCTAGCTGAATACCGCGCTGCAAAGCAACTCTGGCATTTTCACTGAGATCATGGGCAACCATAATATGTTGCATAGATGTGCATTCCTTTTTTTAAACAGCCAATAAACGCGCAAACGGCACATTCGTTTGCGCGCCCATGCTATTAACGTGCGGCGTCTAACGCTTGCGTTAAGTCAGCCAAAATATCATCAATGTGCTCAATACCAATGGACAGACGAATCAAGTCCTTGCTCACGCCCACCGCAGCCATTTCATCTTCATTCAGTTGGCGGTGCGTTGTCGTGGCTGGGTGACACGCCAGTGATTTAGCATCACCAATATTCACCAAGCGGTAGAGTAATTGCAGCGCATCAATAAATTTAACTGCAGCAGGCTCACCACCTTTAACGCCAAATGACATAATTGCCGAAGCTTTACCGCCCATATATTTTTGCGCCATGGCGTGATCTGGGTGACTCGGCAAACCAGCATAGTTAACCCATTCCACCAGCTCGTGAGCGTCTAAAAACTCAGCAACTTTTTGCGCATTTTCACAGTGGCGCTCCATGCGCAACGACAATGTTTCCATGCCCTGCATAATCAAGAAGGCATTAAATGGCGATAAGGCTGCACCCATATTACGCAGCGGTACCACTCGGCAACGGGCGATAAAGGCCGCCGGACCAAAGTCTTTGGTATAGACCACACCGTGGTAAGACACATCAGGGGTGTTTAATAGCGGGAAGCGCTCGGCGTTCTCAGCCCATGGAAACTTACCTGAATCAATAATAGCGCCAGCAATGGTCGTACCGTGGCCGCCCATGTATTTAGTTAAAGCTTGAATAACAATATCCGCTCCAAAATCAATCGGACGGCACAGCACTGGACTCGGCACAGTGTTATCTACGATCAAGGGTACGCCGTGACGGTGGGCAATATCGGCTAGCGCTTGGATATCAACAATATTACCCGCTGGGTTACCAATGCTTTCGCAGAAGACTGCTTTAGTTTTGTCATCTATCAATGCCTCTAGCGCTGCTAAATCATTGTAGGGAGCAAAACGCACCTCTAAACCTTGGCGCGGCAAAGTGTGAGCAAACAGGTTGTAAGTACCGCCATACAAGGAGGCTACAGAAACAATATTGTCTCCTGCTTCAGCGAGCGTCTGGATTGCTGCAGTAATTGCTGCCATACCTGAGGCCATTGCCAACGCAGCCACACCACCTTCCAAGGCGGCTACGCGCTGCTCAAGAATGTCATTGGTGGGGTTAGTAATACGGCTGTAAATATTGCCTGGTACTTTCAGGTCAAACAAATCAGCGCCGTGCTGAGTGTCATCAAAGGTGTAAGAGGTGGTTTGATAAATCGGCACAGCAGCGGATTTGGTAGTGGGATCAGACTTATAACCAACATGTAGAGCAATTGTTTCTGGTTTCATGGTTTTCACTCAGGACAGTTAAAATGTTGCTGCAAAGCATGCCCAGCCAACTGGCGAGGGTCAAGCACAGTACTAAGAGATGTTTTCTAATTTAAGATATAGGCACAATAACAGGCTTTCCCTAATCAACCGATAAGAGTGCAGGCATGACTTGGCGTTATATTATCAAGCAATTGGCTTTTCCACCCAGCAGCTTATTAATTCTTCTGCTCTTGAGCTTTGTTTTACGTAAACGCTGGCCCAAAGTGGCGCTCACAAGTTTTATTCTAGGCGTTGCTGGACTGTATATAATGAGCTTACCCATTACTGTTGAATATGCCGCCCGCGCCTTAGAAACAGAAATGCCCTTAACCCAAGCGCAATGGCCAAGCCTAAATCAGCAAGCGGACGCCATTGTGATTCTCGGTGGCGGCCGCGAAGTAAATGATCCTGCTTGGCAAGGCGACCAGCCCTCACTGATGGCCATGCAGCGCTTACGCTACGGAGCACGCCTAGCCAAAGCTACCAACTTACCGGTTTTAGTCAGTGGTGGTTTACATTTTGGCCAACCACCCAGCGAAGCACAGATTATGGCCGACAGCCTGGCTGAAGATTTTGACATAACCGCGCGCTGGCTGGAGGGCGAGAGCCGCACCACTTGGGAAAACGCACTGTATACGGCAAAAATACTGCAAGCTGAAGGTATTCAGCGCGTACTCTTGGTCACTGATGCTTGGCATATGCCGCGCTCACGTTGGAGCTATGAACAACTGGGCTTTAGCGTAACCAGCGCTCCGGTCGGTTTTTTAAGCGGCGCCAATAGCCGGCCATTGAACGGTTGGATGCCCGAGAGTAAAGCGCTATGGCAAAATACCGCGCTATTAAATGAAGCCATTGGCGCACTCTTGTACCGTTTATCCTATCGCGCACCTAAACCATGAACTTAACCGCACCAAGCACAGGCTGCGGGCAGCAGCTGCGACAAAGTTAGATGCTGTTTCCCTCCTTGCGCCCGCCTCATGTATGCTAGACAGATATTTTTCATTGGTGGGCTACGGCGCATCATTCTTCTGACTTTCTTGACGATAAACACATAAAATCATGCACGAACAGTATCAACCTCGCGACATTGAAGCCGCCGCGCAACGCCATTGGGCCGAGCACAAATCCTTTGAAGTGACCGAGCAAGCAGGCAAAGAAACCTATTACTGCCTGTCAATGTTCCCCTATCCAAGCGGTCGCTTGCATATGGGTCATGTGCGTAATTACACCATTGGTGATGTGATTGCTCGCCACCAACGCATGCTCGGAAAAAACGTCCTGCAGCCTATGGGTTGGGATGCGTTTGGCATGCCAGCAGAAAACGCCGCGATTCAACATAAAGTTGCCCCCGCGGCTTGGACCTACGAAAACATGGCCTATATGAAGGCGCAGTTTACGCAACTGGGTCTAGCCATTGACTGGTCACGGGAGATCACTACCTGCAAGCCTGACTATTATCGTTGGGAGCAGTGGCTGTTCACCCAGCTCTACAAAAAAGGCATCATTTACAAGAAAGTTGGTACTGTAAACTGGGACCCTGTGGACCAAACCGTACTGGCTAACGAGCAAGTGATTGACGGTCGTGGCTGGCGTTCGGATGCGTTGGTAGAAAAGCGCGAAATCCCCATGTACTACTTCAAGATCACCGCGTACGCCGATGAGTTGCTGACCAGCCTTGATGATATGCCCGGCTGGCCTGAGCAAGTTAAAACCATGCAGCGTAACTGGATCGGTAAAAGCTTCGGTGCCGATATTCTGTTTGATTACGATGTGGATTCAGTTGGCATCGCTGGCCAGTTAAAAGTTTACACCACCCGCCCCGACACCTTGATGGGCGCAACCTATGTTGCCGTGGCAGCCGAGCACCCTCTGGCGCAACGTGCTGCAGCAAGCAACCCGGAATTGACTGCCTTTATTGCTGAGTGCAAGGCCGGCTCCGTGGCTGAAGCCGATATGGCGAC
>JAAYTE010000215.1 GCA_012518175.1 Gammaproteobacteria bacterium
CCTCACATTGGGGCATGGATGCCATTGCTCATGTGCTGGTTTCTTTTGGTTTTGCGGACGATCAGTTTGTGACTTTTTCTGTGGAAATCCGCAAAAAGCAAGGCCAACAGTTCTCCGAAGTTGCCGGCTTTTTTAAACAGTATGAACTAAGCATCCTTGCCACCGATGAGCGCGACGCTATTGCTGTTCGCCCGAATGTGCGCGGTGAAGACACTTACTTGTACCGCATCGACATGCCTGCAGCCATTCGCCGCCAACTGTTTTTATCCTATATTGAACAAGCCAATCAGTTGCTAGAAGAGCCACGTTTTTATAATACGGTTACGGCCAATTGCACCACTTTGGTATTCGGCATGATGCAGCATATTAGCGGTGGTTTACCCTTAGATTCTCGTCTGCTGCTGACCGGCTATTTGCCCAGTTATGTGGCCGAGCTAGATGGTCTCACTGATGGCTTCGATTTAGCCCAGTTACGCACTGCTGGACGTATTACTGAACGCTCAAAGCAAGCACAGCAAAGCCCAAATTATTCAAAAATCATTCGTGAAGGTGTTCCTGGCTGGTAATTGAAAATTTGCAAAGTGGTAAAAAAATGCCATTTTTAGAGCTTTTTGACGATCATTTAGCATGCTAAGTATATTTTTATCCGGATTTTAAACTGAAAAAGCGCCTTTTTATGAAAAAAACAAAAATAATTAAAATATTTTTTCAGGCCTATTTTGTGGTTTTTTTCGATCCCCGTTTCGCAGCGCTATAGCTTGCCGAAGCGGGATTTTTTGTTGGTTAAAAAACAGCCTTTTCTGCCCCCCAGATCGACGTTCTTCCCCAGAACCGCGGTTGTTATTATTTTTTAAGCTGCCTATTCTTAAAAGGCTCAACCAATAACCACAAGGATTTATTTTGAGTTCTGCTACCGTCAAACTCCGTCAACCTAGCGACGGTGACGGCCACGCGCTGCATCAACTGGTCGCTCGCTGCCAGCCCCTAGACACCAACTCGGTGTACTGCAACTTACTTCAGTGCACTGACTTTGCGGATACTGCTATTGCTGCGGAAAACGCCGATGGAAACCTGGTTGGTTTCATTTCCGGCTACCGCCCTCCAGCCCGCCCCGATACCCTTTTCGTGTGGCAAGTGGCTGTCGACAGCAGTATGCGCGGTCAAGGTTTAGCGCTGCGCATGTTGTTAGCCCTGATTGCACGGGTCGCCGCTCAAGGCGTTCGGTATATAGAAACCACTATTACCCCAAGTAACGCCGCCTCTCAGGCTTTATTTTTAAAAGCCTTTAAACAGTTAGAAATCCCTCACGACACGTCAGTACTGTTTTCCAGTCAAAAGCATTTTGCTGGGCAAAGTGAAGACGAAGAGCTGTACCGTGCGGGACCTTTATCTCTCAATTCCGATAAAAAAATATTACAGGATTAGACATGAAACTCTTCGAACAGAATTTCGAAAAGAACGAATCTGGCGTAAGAAGTTATTGCCGCTCATTCCCAGTTATGTTTCAACAAGCCAAGGGTGCTGAGCTGATTACCAAAGATGGTAAGCGCTACATTGATTTTTTAGCCGGTGCCGGTACTTTAAACTACGGCCATAACCACCCGGTGTTGAAAAAAGCTTTGCTTGAATACATTGAGAACGATGGTTTAACCCATGGTTTAGATATGTACACAGACGCAAAAGAGATATTTTTAGAAACCTTTAACCGTCTGATTTTATCACCGCGCAACATGCAAGATTACTTGGTGCAGTTTACTGGTCCTACTGGAACCAACGCAGTGGAAGCTGCGCTGAAACTGGCGCGTAAGGTGAAAGGCCGCAACAACGTAATTAGCTTCACCAACGGTTTCCATGGTTGCACCATTGGTGCCCTAGCGGTCACCGGTAACCAACATCACCGTGGTGCAGCTGGCGTTGCCTTGTCAGATGTAACCCGTATGCCATACGACAATTACTTTGGCAAAGATGTGAACAGCATCGAAATGATGGACAAAATGCTCTCTGACCCAAGCAGCGGTATCGATAAGCCTGCAGCCGTCATTGTTGAAGTGGTCCAGGGTGAAGGCGGTCTTAATGCTGCATCAGCTGACTGGGTACGCAACCTAGAAAGACTGTGCCGCAAGCACGACATGCTCTTGATTGTTGATGATATTCAAGCCGGTTGTGGCCGTACTGGTACCTTCTTCAGTTTTGAAGAAATGGGCATTAAGCCAGATATGATCACCCTGTCAAAATCCATCAGTGGCTACGGCCTGCCCTTTGCTGTGCTGTTAATGCGCGGCAAGCTGGATGAGTGGACTCCAGGCGAGCACAACGGCACCTTCCGTGGTAACAACCATGCCTTTGTTACAGCCGCTGCGGCCCTAGAAGAGTTCTGGCAGGACGATAGCTTTGCCAAGTCGGTACGTGAAAAAGGTGCAATTATTGCTGAGCGCATGCAGCAAATCACCAAGCGTCATAGCGCTGATGGCCTGTTTTTCAAAGGTCGCGGCATGATGATTGGTATCAGCTGCCCTAACGGTGAAATTGCCGCTCAAATTTGTGAGCATGCCTTTGAAAATGGCCTCGTGATTGAAACCAGTGGTGCGCACAGTGAAGTTGTGAAGTGCTTATGCCCACTGACCATTAGCCATGAGCAAATTGATCAGGCTATGACTATTTTAGACAACGCCTTTGCTGCTGTTTTAGCTGCTAAGTAATCCCAGTAAACGCGTTGAATTGACCTTATTTAATCGCGCTGCTGGCTGCGTAAATAATAAGCAGCGCTAACAGGAGTTTTAATAATGATTGTTCGTACCCTTAAAGATGCAGAAAACAGTGAACGCCGTGTAGTGTCTGAAAACTGGGAAAGCACGCGCATGCTGTTAAAAGAAGACAACATGGGCTTCTCGTTTCATATCACCACTATCTATGCCAACACAGAAACCCACATCTGGTATCAAAACCACTTGGAGTCTGTGTACTGCATGAGCGGTAATGGCGAAATTGAAACGCTCAAAGATGGCAAGGTCTACCCAATTGAAGCCGGTACTTTGTACATTCTGGATAAGCACGATGAGCACTTACTGCGCGGTGGTAGCGAAGACATGAAAATGGCTTGCGTATTTAACCCACCCCTCAATGGTAAAGAAGTGCACGACGAAAACGGTGTTTACCCGCTTTAAGTCCTTTTCTAGCGGTTCAGCGTGAAAAACCCAAGCGGCGCTATAGTTATTCCAGCGCCGCTTTATTACACTTCAAGTGTCCGTGCCACCTACACGCTTGGTGGCGACACTCAACACCATGAGCGACGCATTCTGCGCCCTACTCATCCCCATCGATTAACTTATTTAGAACGGACGCACACATGCATACCGTAGAGAAAATTGGCGGCACTTCAATGAGCTGCTTCAAGGACCTGTTAGAAAATATTTTCTTATCGCAACACCCTAAGCACGGTCTTTACCAACGTATTTTTGTGGTGTCAGCCTACAGCGGCATGACCAACCAATTGTTAGAGCATAAAAAAACCGGTGAAGCTGGTGTTTACCAACGCTTTGCTGAGGCCAGCAGTGAAGAAGCTTGGCAAGAACCCTTAGAAAAAGTGCGCGAAGCCATGCTGGCTAAAAACACAGAAATCTTTTCTGATAGCAGCCACGCCCTAGAGCAAGCCAACCAATTTATTAATCGCCGCATTGATGACTGCTTTGATGTGATGCACAGCTTGCATCAGCTGTGTCACTTTGGGCACTTTCAGCTCACCGAACACCTGATGAAAGTACGGGAAATGCTCGCCTCTTTAGGTGAAGCCCACAGTGCCTTCAATACTGTGTTGGCGCTTAAGCTAAAAGGCATTAATGCGCGCTTTGCCGACCTCACAGGCTGGGAAGCGGCGGAGCCTTTGCCCTTTAAAGAAATGATTGAACATCACTTCCAAGGCATCGACTTCAGCAAAGAAATGGTAATTGCTCCAGGCTATACCCATTGCACCGAAGGCTTAATGAATACTTACGATCGCGGTTACACCGAGATTACCTTCGCGCAAATTGCCGCGGCCACTGGCGCCAAAGAAGCCATTATTCATAAAGAGTTTCACCTGAGCACCGCTGATCCAAACCTAGTGGGTGCAGACAAGGTGGTGACCATTGGCATGACCAACTATGATGTGGCCGATCAGCTCTCGAACTTAGGCATGGAAGCCATTCACCCACGGGCAGGTAAAACCTTGCGCCGCGCGGGTGTTGAACTGCGCATTAAAAACGCCTTTGAACCTGAAGATGCCGGCACCTTAATCAGCCAAGATTACGCCAGTGTTAAACCACGAGTAGAGATTATTGCTGGGCGTAAAGATATTTTCGGCATTGAAGTGTTTGACCAAGAAATGCTCGGTGATATGGGTTATGACAACGAAATCACCAACATTCTGCGCCAGCTCAAACTCTATGTGGTGAATAAATCCCGTGATGCCAACAGCATCACTTACTACTGCGCCGGCTCACGCAAGATTATCAACCGTGCTGCGCGCATGATTGAAGAGTGCTACTCCAGCGCCGAAGTGACTGTGCATAACGTGTCCATTGTTTCCGCCATTGGCTCTAATATGAAAGTCAAAGGGATTCTGGCGAAAACCGCAACGGCCTTGGCGGATGCGGGCATCAGCGTACAAGCGCTGCAGCAGACCATCCGTCAGGTGGAAATGCAGATTACCGTACAAGAAAGTGATTACGATGCGGCTATTATTGCCTTGCACCGCGCCCTGATTGAGCCAGAAAACTACACCGATGTAATTGTTCCTCCAGAAGAAACAG
>JAAYTE010000216.1 GCA_012518175.1 Gammaproteobacteria bacterium
CTTTTTAAAGCAGTGATACTGCGGGCTAATTGCTCACGGGCAGCAAAAGCTGCTGGATCGTTTTGCTCCATTAAAATTTGGTCAGCGGCTTCTAATAGAAAGCGCGCGCTATTGGTGTCGTGTAATGCGCTTAAACGTAAGCTGGCCATGCGCAGTAAGTGTTCTGCTTCCGCTAGACGCCAGTCTTGGCGGCTGGCACCTAAAATGGTTTCTAAGCGCTGAGACAATTGTTGCTGCTCGGCTTGGACGTGAGCTAAGAGTTCGCGACCCTGCTGCAGTTGGTTTGCCGTTGGCATTTGCGCAAGGGTTTTGCTCAGTTGCTGTTCGCGCTCAGTTAAGTCTGTGGTTTGCGCAGTCATATTGGCTAACTGCTGTTGCTGTTGTGCGCTATACTCACCGGCGGTTTGCACTTGCAGCACGCTCCAGCCACCGGCCGCCAATCCGCCCAAACCAAAAACTAAGGCTAGAATAACTAAGCCTTTGCCGGGCGCAGCTGCGTTTGCTGGCGTTGGTTTGCTGGCTGCCTTGGCGCTGCTGTTGTGCTCGCTAGACTGCTTAGCTTGCGCAGCGCTGGGGTTATTAGCTGATTTGGCAGTATTTTCGACTGCATCCGCTTTGACTTCCGACTTATCTGAGGGTTTGGTCATAACTGAGTCCTTATGCTGATGGTGCGGGTTGCGCGGCGAGAGCGTTTAATAACGCTTGATTATTCGCGCCACGGCAATCAATAACATGCTGCGCACCTAGATCTTGGGCGATTTTAGCGACGCGCGGACTGGGCACAAAGAGTGCTAAAGCAGCCAGTTGAGGCCACTTATTACCAGCCAGTTCAATTAAATGGCGTAATCCTTGTTCGCTACTGACCACCAGACCATTGAGTTGTTCTTGTTGGATACGAGTAACTAAGGTATCTGTAGGATAAACCGGTAAGCGTCGGCGATAAAGTGGTAAAAAATCCACCTGAACGCCGCGCTGTTGCAATTGTTCGGAAAGAAAGTTGCGGCCCACATCAGCACGCAGCACTAAAACTCGAGGATTAGGGGTATCTAAGGTTTCTAAAAACTTAGGTAGGGCTAATAAAGCCTCACTGTCATCCCCTTGTTCTGGCCAGCTGACCGCTAAGCCATACTCCGCCAGAATTTGCCCAGTGCCGGCACCCACACTAAACCAATGTTGCTGCACGGGTGGTTGCGGCCAATACTGATCAACGCGCTGCAAGCCTAGGTTGGCAGCGGGTTTGCTGACGACAATCACTGCGCAGTATTGGTCAAGATTGAGCATTAAGCTGCGCTGCGCAGGGGTTTCTGGCAGCGCTTGGATTTCTAGCAAAGGTAAACTGCTGCTGTAAATCTGTTGTTCAGCCAACAGCTTAGCCAGTACCGCGCTATCCTCTGTTGGCCGCGTAATCAACAAACGCCATTGCTTCACTGGACTGGCGTCTCTTCAGCGTAGAGCACCGCCAGAATTTCGCCGGCCCCCTGAGCTAAAAGATCTTCTGCAACAGCAACACCTAAGGCTTCAGCTTCGCTTTTATGGGCGCGTCGCTCGGCATAGAGTAAAACTGATGCGTCGGGTTGGCCGACAAAACCGCGCAGCCACAACTCATCACCTTCTAAAACCGCATAGCATGCGATAGGCACTTGGCAGCCACCGTTGAGGTGCTTGTTGAGTGCGCGTTCGGCAGTGACGCGGTAGGCGGTGTCGGCATGGTGTAAAGGCTTAAGCAGTTCATGAATGGCCTTGTCCGCACTGCGGCACTCAATGCCAACAGCACCTTGACCACCGGACGGTAAATTGCTGCTGACATCAAGGCTGCTGCGAATACGATCAGCAAAACCTAAACGTAATAAACCTGCGGCAGCGAGAATAATTGCATCGTACTCGCCAGCATCGAGCTTGGCTAAGCGGGTGTTAACGTTGCCGCGGAGAAAATTCACCACGAGGTCTGGGCGCTGGGCTAAAATTTGCGCTTGGCGGCGCAGGCTAGAAGTACCGACGATACTGCCCTCCGGCAGCTCAGCGAGGTTGTTGTACTTGTTGGAAACAAAGGCGTCGCGTGGATCTTCGCGCTCACAGACGCAGTACAAACCCAAACCTTCAGGAAACTCCATAGGCACATCTTTCATCGAGTGCACGGCAATGTCGGCTGTTTTTGACATCAGGGCGCTTTGTAGCTCTTTTACGAACAGGCCTTTACCGCCAATCTTCGCTAAAGGTGAGTCCAGCAGTTGGTCGCCACGGCTGACCATCGGCACTAAAGTGACGCTGAGCTGAGGGTGAGCTGCCTCAAGTTCAGCTTTCACAAACTCTGCTTGCCAAAGTGCTAGAGCGCTTTTACGGGTGGCAATACGCAGTTCGGTAATAGGTTCTTGGCTCAAAGACATAATTATGATCCACAGTTATAAATGTTTATCAGTGGATGATAGCAGGCACAGACTCGGCTTGCCTCATGCCAGGTGGCAAGATTTTAGCGCATTAAAGTTTATCCATAAGCTTGCGTACTGCTGCAACATGGCGGCGGCTCACCGTTAATGCCTCGTCAATATCACGCAAATGCAGTTCGTAATGGCCTTGTGCAGTGCGTTGCAAACACTCGATATGCTTACGGCTGACAAGGGCGTTGCGGTGAATGCGAACAAAGCGTTCGCCAAATTCTTCCTCTAAGGATTTAAGTGACTCATCAAGTAAAGTTTCGCCGTGTATGTGGCGTAAAGTCACATATTTGTTATCGGCTAAGAAATGTATCACGTGCTCAATGGGAATGAGCTCGATGCCTTTGTGGGTGCGGGCGCTGAGGTGTGTCCGTTCTGTATTGTTGGTTTTCGGCGCGCGGGCTAGAGCGGCTAACTGCATAGGGTTGAGGCGCTGGGCTTTTTCTAAAGCTGTTTGCAGCTGTTCCACGCGCACCGGTTTTACCAAGTAATCAATAGCGCTAACGGCAAAGGCTTGTAGGGCAAACTCATCATGGGCAGTGCAAAAAATGACTGCTGGCGCATGGGGTTGCTCGCACAGCTGCGCGGCGACTTGTAAACCATCCAGCCCCGGCATAGCAATATCGAGCAGCAAAACATCGGGCTGCAAGCTGTCCACCAACTGTAGTGCTTGGTGACCATTCTCGGCGCACGGTTGTAACAGAGTAAAGTGCGGTATTTGTTCTACTAAGCGCGCTAAACGTTCGCGCGCTAGAGGTTCATCATCAGCGATTAATACTTTCATCTGGTTTAGGCACCTGCGCTGCGGGTCGAGAGCATGGGTAGCTCAGACTGGTAGTGTAACGATCAAGTTGTTGTTGTATAGATAAACGTGCTGTGGGGCCAAACAGTGCTTTTAAACGCGCTTCAATATTGTTCAAGGCTAAGCGTGTACCCCGGGGGTTACTGATGCTGTCGCCGGGCATAAAGGGGTTGCTCACTTGCAGTTTAAAAACACCTTGCGAGTAGTGCGCGCTAACCTCAATAGTGCCCCCTTGAATACTGGGTTGAATACCATAAATCACGGAGTTTTCTAATAACGGCTGCACCGTTAAGTGAGGTATCGGCAAGTCAGCGGGCACAGTGTCAACGTCCCACAGCATATGTAGACGCTTGCCCAGTCGATATTGTTCAATTGAGATGTATTGTTTGGCTAAGGCGAGTTCGTTACGCCATGTGGATAAGGTGTTGGGTTGGGCTAAGCTGGCGCGAAATAAATCAGATAAATCCAGCACCGCGTGCTCGGCTTTCTCAGGGTTGGAAGCAATTAAGCTGGCAATGCTGTTGAGGCTATTGAATAAAAAGTGCGGATGAATACGTGCTTGTAGGGCTTGCAAGCGTGCTTGTAGCTCTGCTTGTTGCTGCCGCCGCCACTGACCTTGCAGGTAAAAATAGCGCAGCAGCAAAGCGCACATAATTAAGCTAATGAGTGCATGGCGGATATACAAGTGACCACGAGCTTCGCCTGAGAGCTCTTCGGTGAGATAAAAATGCTCGGCAATGGCTGTGCATAACAGAGTTAAAAAAAACACTAAGGCGCAAATAATTAACACTGCACTGCTGGCCGACAGGCGTGCTAAATAGGGGCGGGCGCGGCAAATGCCAGCGGCGGATAATAAAACAATCCACTGCACAAATAACGAGGTTAAAGCTAAACGCATCCAGTCAAAGCCGATCACCATAGGTTCGGCTAAGACCAAGACGAGAACCAGTAGCTCCGCCAATAGAATAAGGCCCAGTAGGGCTTCTGCTTGGCAGAGTTCAGGCACAAAGAAATCGTCAGCGGTACTCGCAGGTGGTTTCAGGTTTGTCATAACAGCAGTGTTACCCGTAGCAGTTGTGCGCGGCAAGTATTGCTCAGCATAAAACAATAAAGTGTGAGCCAGTAGTGCTTCAGCCACAGCGCGCTACTTCGGCAGCATTCTCTGCGTTACTGGCAGTGCGTAAACGGCCTTGACGGTTAAGGATCAGTTGCCAGCTGATTTTTTGCTTATGGCAACTGTAAAAACGGCCATTGCCCGTGGGGCTAATGCCATTGCTATAAAACTGAATTCTTGGCTGAAAGCCGCTCCAATGCAAGCGGCGGCGATCGGTGTTGAGTTGCGTCACCGCAACCGGTGTTGTTTGTTCTAGTTCCCGTAGTAGCCAGCCTTGCGACCAATCGGCATTGCACGATATGCCATCTTGGCTGCCGCACAATTCCACTCGCACGCGGTGCGTGACCGCATGGCTTCTGGCCTGATTAACCGCACGCGCAATTTGATTATATAGCGCTTGCTGTTGATTGCGCTCCAAAAAGTCTTGCAAGGCCGGCACTGCAAGCTGCGCTAATATAGCCAGCAAAGCGAGCACAATAAATATTTCCACTAAGGTAAACGCGCGTTGAGAGTACATAAGTAAACAGCCTCCGTGCTGTGTTGTATTCGTCCATGCCTATTTAAAGTTGTAGCCTAGTAATAGGGTGCTGGCAAATGCTTGACGGATAAGGTTGAGCTATATACTTTGCAATTAGGTAAAGTATTGTGCTGGTTGAATTAAAGAGGGTGAGAAAATGACTGAATTAATTGTTGTTCCTTGCGCACACTGCGCCACACTAAACCGTATTCCTAACGATAAGCGCGTAGCACAGCCGCAGTGCGGTTCTTGTAAAAAACAGATTTTTATCGACGCTGCATTTGATTTAGATAGCGCAACATTCCGTCAGCAAAGTAAAGGCGATGTGCCCTTGTTAGTTGATGTGTGGGCCAGTTGGTGTGGGCCGTGCCGCCAGTTTGCGCCAATCTTTAGTGAGGCTGCAAAACAGCTGAGCACCCAGTGCCGTTTTGGCAAACTAGACAGTGAAGCGCATCCGGCCCTCTCCGGTGAGTTGGGGGTGCGCTCCATCCCAAGTTTGATTTTGTTTCGTAACGGTAAAGAAATTGCTAGGCAGAGCGGCGCCTTACCTCTAGTTCGGCTGCTGGGCTGGCTAAAACATAATGGGGTAGATAATTAATTAGGGGACGGCATAAGCCAGTGTCATCCTGTTATTATGTAGGCATCTTTTATTGTTTAGCTGGGCAGATTAAATGAGTAACGAGAAAACCAATCAGTCATGGGGTGGCCGTTTTAGCGAGCCGGTGGATGCATTTGTCGCGCGTTTTACTGCGTCAGTGGACTTTGATCAGCGTCTATATCGCCATGACATTATGGGCTCCATTGCCCACGCGACGATGCTGGCTAAAGTTGGCGTATTAACCAACGACGAGCGCGACACGGTGATTGCTGGCTTGCAGGCGATTGAGAAAGAAATCGAGGCCGGTCAGTTTGTTTGGAGTACCGAGCTTGAAGACGTGCACATGAATATCGAAGCGCGACTCACTGAGCAGGTTGGTATTGTTGGCAAAAAACTGCACACCGGTCGTAGCCGCAATGACCAAGTTGCTACCGATATTCGCCTGTGGTTGCGTGATGAAATTGATCTGATCTTAGCTGAATTGAGCCGCTTACAAGAAGGTTTGCTTGGGTTGGCGCAAGAACATGCTGAAACCATTATGCCGGGCTTTACCCATCTGCAAACTGCTCAGCCAGTGACCTTTGGCCATCATATGCTGGCGTGGTTTGAAATGTTGTCCCGTGACTATGAGCGCTTGGTTGATTGCCGTAAGCGTACCAATCGTATGCCTTTGGGCAGCGCTGCATTGGCTGGTACGACTTACCCAATTGATCGCCAAATGACTTGTGAGTTGCTGGGCTTTGAAGCGATCTCCGGTAATTCGTTGGACGGCGTTTCCGATCGCGATTTTGCTATCGAGTTTTGTGCCGCAGCCAGTATTGCCATGATGCACTTATCGCGCTTCTCTGAAGAACTGGTGCTGTGGACTTCCGCGCAGTTCCAATTTGTTGACCTGCCTGATCGTTTCTGCACCGGCAGCTCGATTATGCCGCAAAAGAAAAATCCTGATGTGCCCGAATTGGTGCGTGGTAAAAGTGGTCGCGTATTTGGCGCTTTAATGGGCTTATTAACCTTAATGAAAGGCCAGCCGTTGGCCTACAACAAAGATAACCAAGAAGATAAAGAGCCGCTATTTGATGCCGCTGACACATTGCGCGATAGCTTGCGCGCCTTTGCTGATATGGTGCCGGCGATTGTGCCTAAGCAGGAAATGATGCGTGAAGCAGCGCTGCGTGGCTTCTCTACCGCAACTGACTTGGCGGATTACTTGGTTGGCAAGGGTTTACCGTTTCGTGACTGCCATGAAATTGTGGGCCATGCGGTCGGTTATGGCGTCAAAGAAGGTAAGGATTTAGCGCAAATGAGCTTGGCTGAATTACAACAGTTCAGCAGCGAGATTAGCGAAGATGTATTTGCTGTGTTGACGCTTGAAGGCTCAGTCAATGCCCGTAACCACATTGGCGGTACAGCGCCAGCGCAAGTGCGAGCAGCTGTCCAACGCGGTCGAGAGTTATTAGCCAGTCGTTAAGCCGACGTGCCTGCGACTGAATAGAGAGATTTTTTGGAGGTTAGCGTGACGGATAAACCGAGAGATTTACGTTATCAAGTATCGGCGGATCGCTCTTCAGCCAGTCGCAAGGTACGTTATGTGGAAACCAATCAAGGTGACGTGGATGATTGCATGCTGTGTCAGCTCGATGAGGGTGGTGTGCCGTTAAGTGATACGCCAGCGCCTGCTAAGCAAGTTGAGCGGGCCAACACCGATGTTATTGATGCGGAAGCTGAGGATCAACTGGTTGAAAGTGAGTTGATACAAGCCATTGAGAACCAGCTGTCTGCACAACAGCCTGCCGCGGTACAAGCAGTGCTCAATAAGCTAACTTTAGTCGGGCATACACGTGAAGAAGCTGTGCAGATGATGGCGCAGGTTCTAGCATGGCAAGTGAGCGAAATGTTAAAGGCCGATGGGCCGTTTGATATGGCCGCTTATGAGCATGCATTACGCGCATTACCGCAATTGCCTGAAGCGCCTTAAAACGCACAGGTGTTGTTAAGCAAGTCCTTTATTACCTAACTTATAGGTGGAGTACATTATGTCTTGGACCCCTGAGATTGCCGCGGAACTTGAAGTTTTATGCTTATATAATTTAGACAGCATGCAAGAGGGCATTAAAGTGCACAGCAGTGCTGGCGCCGAGCGGGTTGCCGCTGCCCAGCGTTTGTTTGAGAAAGGTTTGATTAGCCAAGATGATGGTGGCTATTTAACCAGTTTAGGGTTGGAAACAGCAGCCCATGCGCAGGCTGTACTTACTGTTCTAGCTGACCAATAGAGCGGTTGGCGAGGTCATGGTTGATATACGCTTAGAAATCGACGAAGGGATTGATCGTCAAGATTTAACCCGACTGCGTAAGCGTTTCTTAGCTGTCAACCATGACCGACTGCAGCGGGCGCACTTAGTGATGTCCTCGCGTCAGCAATTGGTGCTGCGTTTATTGCCTTTGCTACTGCATGTCAATCACCCGCTATTACCCGGTTATGTCTCCAGCACCACCCCAGCGGGTTTAAGTAATTTTGTTCCGGAGCCTGACTTAGTCCAAGAAGCGCAAAGCTTTGCCCGTTCATTTACTTATAAAGCGCCACGGGGATACCGTGTTGAGCAGCCTTTACATGCCTTATTTTTAATGGGCAGCCTCGGTTCTGTGGCTTATGCTGAAGACAGTGATATGGATTTTTGGTTGTGTCATGGCGCGGATTTAACGCCGGCACAGCTAGCTGAATTACGTAAAAAATGCGATTTGTTGCAAGAGTGGGCCGCGACTTTAGGGGCGCAGATTTACTTGTTTTTAATTGAGCCAGAGCAGTTTGCCAGTGGCCAAGATAACGATCGTCAGCTGTCTTTAGATGACTGCGGGACTACCCAACATTATTTGTTACTGGACGAGTTTTATCGCACAGCACTTTGGTTGGCCGGGCGTATACCGATCTGGTGGCTGGTGCCGGTCTATGAAGAACACCGTTATGCTCAATACTGCGCTACTTTATTAGCTAAGCGTTTTGTCCGCAGTGAAGAAGTGCTGGATCTGGGCTGTTTGGCGCATATTCCTCCCGGTGAGTTTGTGGGAGCAGGCATGTGGCAGCTCTATAAGGGTATTGAATCACCATACAAATCCTTATTAAAACTTTTGTTAATTGAAGTGTACGCCTCTGAATACCCTCAGGTGCAGTGCTTAAGCTTGAGTTATAAGCAGGCTATTTATGCCAATCAGCTCAATGTGGATGAGCTGGATGCCTACGTTATGCTGTATCGACGTCTTGAAGCGTACTTACTGGAGCGCAAAGAGCTAGAGCGCTTGGAGTTGGTGCGGCGCTGCTTTTACCACAAGGTGGGTAAGCGCTTAACTCAGAGTCGTCTTAATCGCTCAAAAAGCTGGCAACGTCTTGTGTTGGAGCGGTTGACCAATGCCTGGGGGTGGGGTGAGGCGTTATTGGCTCACTTGGATCGCCGCAACCAGTGGAAAGTTGGCCAAGCACAGCAAGAGCGTCGCTTGCTGGTCAATGAGCTGGTTTACAGCTATCGCTTCTTAAGCCAGTTAGCCCGCTCCATGCAGACTGAACAAGCGGTTAATGCCCGTGATTTAGCCGTGTTGGGGCGGCGTTTATATGCGGCCTTTGAGCGTAAAGCGGGCAAAGTGGAATACCTTAATCCAGGTATTGCCCCAGACTTATCTGAAGAAACATTAACCTTGGTTGAATGCCTCCCAGGTGATGGTTCTGAGCCAACCTATTGGGGGTTATTCCGTGGCAGCTTGGCTGGCTTAGAGTGGCAAAATCATTCACCGTTAAAGCGCGGTAAGGCGCTGCTGCCGGTATTGGCTTGGGCATATCTGAATGGGGTTATTGATGAGTCAACCCGACTGACGTTGTTGCTTAATGGCAGTGATTTAACTGAGTATGAGTTGCGTGGCATTCTCACCAGCTTACGGCGCGTGCTGCCCTTACCCTTCGCAGCGGTAACAGAAGAAAAGCTACTCAGCAGCAGCTACCCCAGCGCTGTTTTGCTGCTGGTTAATGTAGGGGTTGATCCGCTGCGCCAACACAGCCAAGCCAATGTGCATATGGCCAGTGAGCAGGTGGATGCGTTGGGCTTCTCTGGCTTACGGGAAAACTTGGTACTGAGCATTGATCAAGTTGTATTAAACAGCTGGAATGAACTGATTGTCAGTCGTTATAGCGGTGATAATGCGTTACTGCAATGCTTAAGTGAGCTGCTCAATGCCAGCGCTGGAAAGAGTACAGCTGCGCAGATTCATGTCGGGTGTTTTTGTCAGAATCGAGCTGCATCAATTGTAAAACGGGTGGAACAAGTGGTGGCGCAGGTTTTTGCCAGCATTGAGCAGGGTAAAGATAGCCGCTATTTATTACAAATAGAGCAGCAGTTACATGTGCTGGAGTGGCGTGACGGCCGTGCTGGATTTATGTCATTTACCCATGTGGCAGAACTCAGCGGTTATTTAGCGCAAGAGCAAGCGCGGTACATTCGTTGGCGAGTGGATGAATATGCACTGCTTGGGCATGTCTTGAAGTTTATTTTGCCCGTGGGCCGTGAAGATGCGATACAGGTTTTTTATCGGGTAAATGCCGGCCAAGCGCAGCTCTATGTCTTAGATGAACGCAATGGCTTGTGGCAGCAGAGTCAGCCTTTTATTGATGAGCAGGCGTTGTTATTGCCTTTACAGCGCTTTTTAAACTCATTGCTGTACCGTCATACCGTGACTGAAAGCTTTACAGAGCAAGCCCTCAACAGCACGCAGCTTAGCGTTAATTATCATCGTATTTACCCTGACGGCACTGACAGCCCAGAGCGCATTGAGCGCTGTCGCCTAGTCAGCGCTGAGCGTGAGCATACTTTTTATGCTGTGCAGGTGATTTATGAAGAGGATGGCTCGTTAACACTGTATTGCAATCATCAAGAGTTTTCGCAATTGCAATACGGTGATCAGCTGTACCACTATGTTGCCCGCTATATTTTAGGCATGCGCCGTACTGCAGAGCGATACCCGTGCTATATCACGGATATCGATTTGGCAAAAATTGTCGGTCACAGTGATGTGCAAACCATGCACTTTTTACAGCGCAAAACTATTTTGGAAAGACGCCTCAACGCCGCATTACAGCAGCTCTAGCAAACAGCGACTGGCGCTGGTGAAAAGTGTACCTTTATAGGGTGAAATCGCCCTGTGCTTCCGGCTGATATTCAACCTTGGTCAAGGTTAGCTTCAGGGTTTTACCTTTTGCAGTTTGCCAATCAATGCTCTGCCCAACGCTCAGGCCCAGTAAAGCCGTGCCAATGGGCGCTAATACTGACACATTGCCGGCGCCGCCACCTTGCTCAGGGTAAGTAAGGGTCAGCTGGTAATCAGTTGCTGTGCTGGCCTCATGGAAGTGTGCTTTGGAGTTCATCGTCACGATGTCGTTAGCAATCTCGGTATGACCAACAAAATTCGCGCGGGCAAGTTCTGCTTCTAGGGCTTCGGCTGCTGCGTCATAGTCATCTAGATTGTCGAGCATCTGCTCAAGACGTTGCATATCTAAACGAGTGACGGTGATCGCGGGCTTGTTGCTCATAGTATTTGTTGCACTCCTAGCGTTTTTAATGACAAGTAAAAAAGACAAAACCCCGCCAAATGACGAGGTTTTTAAGGTGCTGCTTATTCTTTACAGCACAGGCATTCAACGTATCACAGCTAGGTAAATAAGCAAGCACCGCGCTGCAAGCAATAGTTAGAGGCTGCTTAAATCAAAGTTGTGTTGAGTGTGCGCAAGCAGTATATCGCTGAGCATTTGTCCTAGGGTTTGTTCGGTGCCGGCACAATACCAAGCGGTTTGACTGCTGTCGTAATCAAAATGAAAACCTCCGGTGCGGTCGGCTAACCACAGTTGCTTAAGCGGCTCTTGACGGCTGAGAATTAATTGGTGCTGGTTTTCAAAAGTCAGGGTTAAAATACCGGCACTGTTTTCAATATCAATGTCGACATCACTGTTGTCGATGATGTCTTCTAGATTAATTTGGGTGGTATCAACAAGATCGTGAAACTGACTATTGCTCAGGCTCATGGAGAGCTCCTATATAGGTATTGGCAGACTAAATATGCTG
This sequence comes from Gammaproteobacteria bacterium, assembly GCA_012518175.1. GTDB lineage: Bacteria > Pseudomonadota > Gammaproteobacteria > Pseudomonadales > Pseudomonadaceae > Denitrificimonas. The sequence continues at coordinate 11,559 of JAAYTE010000216.1, forward strand.
GCTAACCAAGCTGGTTGACCGAGAGTTAGCCCATAATACGGCTTTTTCATCAGGATCCTAGCCTGGCAGCTGATTCTGCGCATAGGCAAGATTATGAGGGGTCGGTATACTCAATACATTATTAGTTTTGACGAAGGGTTTATTATGAAGCGTATTCTGCTTCCAATTGTTGCATTATCAGTGATATTGCTGGGCTTAACAGCCTGCGGCCAAAAAGGCCCATTGTATGACCCAGATGATGAAAAGGCTGCTCATGAACACCGTAAAGATCGCTACGAACTCTAATGGGGGCTGACATGCAAGCATTTACTTATCAACAGGGTGAGCTGCACGCAGAAGATGTTGCGTTGTCCAGCATTGCTGAGCAGTTTGGCACCCCAACGTATGTGTATTCACGCGCGCATATTGAAGCGCAGTACCGCAGTTACGCCGATGCCTTGCAAGGCGTGGAGCACTTGGTGTGTTATGCAGTTAAGGCCAACTCTAATATCGCCGTACTCAATATACTGGCGCGCTTAGGTGCTGGTTTTGACATTGTTTCCATTGGTGAATTAGAGCGCGTGCTTGCTGCTGGCGGATTGCCGGAGCGTGTGGTGTTTTCGGGCGTGGGCAAAACCCGCGAAGAAATGCGCCGCGCTTTAGAGGTGGGTGTGCACTGCTTTAACGTGGAGTCTGTTGACGAGCTGGAGCGCCTGCAAGAAGAGGCTGCGCGGCTTGGGGTTATTGCACCTGTATCTTTGCGGGTTAATCCCGATGTTGACGCGGGCACCCACCCGTATATTTCTACGGGCCTGAAAGATAATAAATTCGGTATTGATATTAATATTGCTGAGTCGGTGTACTTGCGTGCTGCGGTGCTGAGCAATATCGCTATTAAAGGTGTGGATTGCCATATTGGTTCGCAACTGACCACTCTTGAGCCGTTTTTAGATGCGCTGGATCGGGTGTTAGTGCTGGTTGATCGTTTGGCTAAGCACGGCATCACTGTGCAACATTTGGATTTGGGCGGTGGTTTAGGCGTTCGCTATCAAGACGAACAACCACCTTGCGCCGGAGAGTATATGGCCGCCGTGCGTGAGCGAGTGGCGGGCCGTGATTTGGCTTTGGTTTTTGAACCGGGCCGCTATATTGTCGCTAATGCTGGTGTGCTACTGACCCGCGTGGAATATCTAAAGCACACTGAGCATAAAGACTTTGCGATTGTCGATGCCGCTATGAATGATTTGCTGCGTCCAGCGCTGTATCAGGCATGGATGGACGTGCAGCCAGTTAAACCCCGTGCCGGCATGCCGCGCAAGTATGATGTGGTCGGACCTGTGTGTGAAACCGGCGACTTTCTGGCTAAAGAGCGTGATTTAACCTTAGCCGAAGGCGACTTGCTTACCGTGAGCTCTGCTGGGGCTTATGGGTTTGTGATGAGTTCCAATTACAACAGCCGAGGTCGTGCGGCAGAAGTGGTTGTCGATGGTGAGCATGCTTACCTCGTCCGCCGTCGTGAAAGCATAGAAGAGTTATTTGCTCACGAAAGCCTACTGCCGGAGGCTTAACATGCTCCTGCGTTTTACGAAAATGCATGGCTTGGGTAATGACTTAATGGTGCTCGACTTGATCAGTCAGCATGCTTATATCCAGCCGCAACAAATGCGCGCATGGAGTGATCGCCAGACTGGAGTGGGCTTTCGGCGCTTAGCTTTAATTGAAGTGCCGCAACGCCCAGATGCTGACTTTAGTTGCCGTGTATTTGATGCGCAAGGTGCCGAAATTGATTGGTTAGCCAGCGATGTCTGTTGTGTGGCGCGTTTGGTGGCAGATAAACGCTTAGTGGCCAAAGCGCAAATGCGTGTTGAATTGCGCCACGCGGTTATTGATGTGCAGGTGCATACAGATGGTGCCGTTTCTGTGCCTCTTGAGCTGCCTGAAATTTTGACCGATGAAGTGGCTTTGCCCAGTGCTTTTATCCAGCAGCAAGGGCAGCCACGCTGGTTGTTGGATAAGAACTTTAAGATGCTCTCCATGCAGGGCTTGCATGCTGTTTTATTGGTGGCTGATTTGCCGCGCTTGCCGATGGCCGAGCTGGCTGGGCATCTAGAGCAGCAGGCCAGTTTCCCGCGGGGTACGACAATCAGTGCCGTGCAGGTGCAGGATAGAAATAATTTAAGCGCGCAAGTGTGGCAGCTTGGCTATGGTGCTCTTGATAGTTTTCATCACAGCTGGTGTTCTGTTGCTGTGGCGGCAATCGCGCAGGATTGGGTGAACCGTCAGGTGCATATTGAGTTTGCCAGTGCTAAAGCTAGAGCTTGGTTGCAGTGGTCGAAAAATGATCACAGTGTATATTTTACGGGTTCGGCAACCCGTGTTTATGAAGGGCAAATTCGCTTATGAGTAACCAACAACCGCCAGTCGCAGCAATCACCGCGGAGCAAGTGGTCAGCTACCTAGAAAATAATCCGGATTTCTTTATTGAACAGGACGATTTATTAGCACAGTTGCGTATCCCTCATATGCGCGGCAGCTCTATTTCGCTCGTCGAGCGTCAGGTTGCGGTGTTGCGTGAGCGTAATCTTGAAATGCGTAATCGTTTGACTCAATTGATGGATGTTGCACGGGATAACGACCGTTTGTTTGATAAAACCCGACGTCTTATTCTTGAAATGCTTGATGCACAGACTTTGGATGAGTTGGTTAGCGCTGTGGATGATAGTTTGCGCCACTCATTTGGCGTGCCTTTCGTTGGGTTGACGTTATTCACTGATAAGCATATCAGTGTTGGCCGCAGTCAAACCTTGAAATCTGCGCAGCAGCACATTGGTGGTTTGCTGGCGGGTGGTAAAGCCTTGTGCGGCGTTTTACGGCTGAAAGAATTAGAGTTTTTATTTGGCAAGAGTCAGGCCGCGGAGATTAAATCTGCGGCTGTGGCTGCTTTAGAGTATCAAGGTATACAGGGTGTGCTGGCGGTGGGCAGTGACGACCAGCAGCATTACAGTAACTCTATGGATACACTGTTTTTAACTTACCTAACCGATGTTTTGGCGCGCTTATTACCCTCGTTATTGGCATCTTTGCGAGCGGTTAAGTAAGTGTTGCTTATGGGTGGTATATGCAAGAGCAATTAAGTGCTTATCTTGAGTACTTACAAACTGAGCGGCAGGCTTCTGCGCATACTTTCAGTGCTTATCGCAGTGACTTGGCGAAAGTTTTAACGTTTGCTCAGCAGCAGCAGTTAGAAAGCTGGAGCGCTTTGCAGGTGGCGCACCTACGTGAATTGGTTGCTGAACTGCATCACGGTGGCTTGACCGGGCGTAGTATTGCCCGCTTATTGTCAGCGGTGCGTGGCTTGTATGCTTACTTACTGCGTGAAGGTATTTGCCAGCATGACCCTGCTGCCGGTATTCGTCCGCCGAAAGGGCCGCGCAAGTTACCTAAAGTGCTGGATGTGGATCGAGCTCAACAATTGTTGGATAGTCCGGTGGCCGATGATTTTGTTGGATGCCGTGATCATGCAATTTTAGAGTTGTTGTATTCCTCGGGACTGCGTCTGTCGGAGTTGGTGGGTTTAAATATTGCTGACATCGATTTAGCCCAAGGTTTGGTTTTAGTTTTGGGTAAAGGTAATAAGCAACGGCTGTTACCGGTGGGCAGTAAAGCGGTTAGTGCTGTGCAGCGCTGGTTGGCTGTGCGCGGCACGCTGCAATCTGAGGATCAGGCACTGTTTATTGGCGTGCGCGGTCGGCGCATGAGTCCACAGTTGGTGCGCGAACGAGTTCGGCAAGCCGGTGCCCGAGACCTCGGCCAGCACTTGCACCCGCATATGCTACGCCACTCTTTTGCCAGTCATATTTTAGAGTCTTCCCATGATTTACGTGCGGTGCAAGAGCTGTTGGGGCATGCGGATATCAGTACCACGCAGATTTATACCCACCTTGATTTTCAACATTTAGCGCAGGTCTATGACCAAGCTCACCCGCGTGCGAGGCGTAAACCAGAGCCATGAGTATTCGTTTAATTACTTTTGATCTTGATGACACTCTGTGGTCAGTAAAGCCAGTGATTACTGCGGCAAATCAGGCTTTAGGGGTTTGGTTGCTGACGCATGCGCCGAAGCTGGGCGAGTTGAGCAGTGAGCGGTTAGGGCAGTTGCGTGGTGAGTTGGTTGCACAGCAGCCGCTGCTGGATCAGCGTGTCAGTGAGTTGCGCTATCAGGTGTTGTTGCGGGCTTTATTGCAATCAGGCTACCCAGAGCTTGAAGCCCGTGATTTAGCTGAGCAGGCATTTCAGGTGTTTTTAGCTGAACGGCAAAAGGTTGAGCTGTTTGCTGATGTTGTGCCTACCTTAGAGCAATTGCGGCATAGTTATATGTTGGGGGCCTTGAGTAATGGTAATGCGGATGTGCGTCGTGTGGGCTTGGGTGAGTATTTTTCTTTTGCGTTAAGTGCCGACATCTTGGGTGTGGCCAAGCCTGAGCCTGAGGTGTTTTTGGCTGCATTAGCGCGCGCACAAGTTAAGCCTGCGCATAGCATTCATATCGGTGATCATCCAGAGCACGATGTGTTTGGCGCGCAACAGGTGGGCATGCGCACCATTTGGTTTAATCCTGAACAAAAGATCTGGACGGGTGAGCGCGAGCCCGATGCGCAGATTAACCAGATATCTCAGTTGCCTGATTTGATTAAGCGTTTTGACGAGTAGATTCATTAAGCCAATACTTTCTGAAGCTGGTCAGTGGGCTGTAAGTGGACGCAGCAAGGATAAATAACTGTGTGGGCGCACCTCGCTAATGACGCTTTATCCTCAAAGGATCATCCTGATCCTATTCGGGCGCTGCTTAACCATTGATGTTGTTGGCCAGCGTGTAGTGCGACGCTCTTTTACTGTTTGGTTTAATCAGTATTTATAAGGTAGACAGCTGCCTGCTTCCAAAATGACTGCTGTTGCAATAGCGCAGACAGCGCTGCTGGTTAATCAGTGCTGTGTTGTTGCTGTGACGAGCGAAGCCATGGATGGCGTAGCGCCAGAGTTGAACCCAGGATGGGTTCGTCGATGGAAAAACAGCAACAATACAGCATGCTAGCCACAAATCTGATCAATAATCACTGTTTTAGAAATGCTCTAGTTCTATTGTCGGTAGTTACTGCTTAGATGAGCAGAGCAGTGAGTTAGAGGCAAAAACGCCCGAATCAACGGGCGTTTTTAATGCGAGCTGCGAGCTATTCGCTTTTCATTTTAGCAAAGGCTTTTTCTGCTGCATCTAGAGTGATCTGCATTTCAGTATCACCTAGGGCGATTGAAGTGAAGCCTGCTTCAAACGCACTTGGTGCTAAATACACGCCACCCTCGAGCATCAAGTGGAAGAACTGCTTGAAATGCTCAACATTGCAGCTGGTCGCATCGGCAAAACTGGTGATATTTTTACGGTCGGTAAAGTACAGGCCAAACATGCCGCCGGCTTGAGTGGTGGTAAAGGGAATCCCAGCGGCATCAGCGCGCTCTTGCAAACCTTGCAGCAGGCGCTGCGTGTAATCCGTCAACTCTGCATGGAAGCCTGGGCGGCTGATGAGTTTAAGGGTGGCAATCCCTGCAGCCATCGCCAGAGGGTTGCCAGATAAGGTGCCTGCCTGATAGACCGGGCCTAAAGGTGCGATGTAGGACATCACTTCTTTCTTGCCGCCAAAACAGGCCACTGGCATACCGCCGCCAATCACTTTGCCGAAGGTGGATAAATCTGGAGTGATGCCGAAGTGAGCTTGTGCGCCACCGAGTGCCACACGGAAGCCGGTCATGACCTCATCAAAAATCAACACCACACCGTACTTATCACATTGCTCGCGCAAACCTTCTAAGAAGCCCGGTACAGGTGGCACACAGTTCATATTGCCGGCAACTGGCTCAACAATAATACATGCCACCTCGTCAGCTTTTTCTGCGAGGCACGCCGCGACTGCGTCAAGGTCGTTAAAGGGTAGGGTAATAGTGTGTTGGGCAAAAGCTGCCGGCACGCCGGGGGAGCTGGGCACACCTAAAGTCAGCGCGCCAGAGCCTGCTTTTACCAGCAAACTATCGGAGTGACCGTGGTAGCAGCCTTCAAACTTAATAATGCTATCGCGACCGGTATAACCACGGGCTAAACGAATAGCACTCATGGTTGCTTCAGTGCCTGAACTGACCATGCGCACCATATCCATGGACGGCACTAAGCTGCAAACTAAGTCGGCCATTTCAACTTCTAGGGCAGTGGGGGCGCCATAGGATAAACCGTGCTCGATCTGTGCGCGTACTGCGTTGAGAACTTCTGGGTGGCCATGGCCAAGAATCATCGGGCCCCATGAACCAACATAGTCGACATAACGCTTGTCATCTTCGTCGACAACATAAGCGCCTTCGGCATGTTTAAAAAACAAAGGTGTGCCACCCACGCCAGCAAATGCGCGCACTGGGGAGTTTACACCGCCGGGGATATGTTTTTGGGCCTGTTCAAATAAAGATGCTGAACGTGTCATTAAAAACCTCATCTAAATAAGCAGTGAGCGTATCGCTGCGAAAATTAATCAGTAAAAAGCGCGCTAAATGCCCGCGCCCGTTGTTCAACTGCTGCAGCAGAGTCTGCGGCAAATAATCCATGGATTACCGCAAGCATAGCTGCGCCGTGTTTAATCAGAGTGCTACCGTTGTCTAAGGTGATACCGCCAATGGCCACAACTGGTGTTTGCAGTTGTTGCGCGTGTTCTAATAACTCAGTGCTGGCAAAGACGTCACCCGGTTTGGTTTGAGAGTTGTAAAACCGACCGAAGGCAATGTAATCCGCTTGCTGCTTAACAGCGTCCTCAGCTAAGTCCAGCCGAGCGTGACAGGTTGCGCCAATAATGGCATCGGGCCCCAGTAACTGGCGGGCCTGCAAGAGGCTGCCATCTTCTTGACCAAGATGTAAGTCTGCACCGAGCTCTAGGGCTAAATGGACATCATCGTTGATAATCAAGCGCGCGCCATAGTCCTGGCAAAGGGTTTGCAGAGCCTTGGCCTCATGTAAGCGACGAGAGCCATCGGAAGATTTATCGCGGTACTGTAAAAGCTTCGCGCCACCCTGTAGAGCCGCTTCGCAATAGGGCAACAAACGGCCGTCGGCTAGTAGTGTAGAGTCGGTGATGGCATAGAGGCCACGTAAAACTTGAGTTTTGTTACTCATGGGTGGCAGAAGTCTAAGGGTAGGCGGCGTGGAATATATTGGCCGCGACCTGGCGCCTCAGCATCGCGCAAAGTGCGCCAAGTGTAGTTGAGGGCTGACTGCACAGCGCTGACCAGCTCTTCGCCTAAAGCTAAACGTCCGGATAAGGCGCTGGCTAGAGTGCAGCCTGAACCGTGGTACTCGCCAGGTAAACGAGCGCAGGTAAAGGTGTGGCTGCTGCCATCAGCACAGTAAAGACGGTTGTGTACTTCGTGTTCATCACCGTGTCCGCCGGTAATTAACAGGTTCTGACAGTGCTTGAGCAAAACTTGCGCGCACTCATCTGCTGTGCCGTTAGGCAGCTCAGCGAGAATCTGTGCTTCAGGTAAATTGGGCGTAACAATGGTTGCTAGAGGCATCAATTTAGAGCGTAAAGCATAACCCACTTCGTCTTTGCCTAAAGCGCCGCCGCCGCCCGCGCGTAACACTGGGTCGCAGACAAACGGCGTGTCTGCCAGTCCTTGGATAATCTGTGCAACAGTATCCACCATCTCTAAAGAGCCGAGCATACCCAGTTTAATTGCTGAAACAGGCATGTCTTGCACAATGGCTTGCGCCTGAGCAATGACCCAGTCGTGCTCCAGGATCTTGAAATCACTGACGTCAACTGTGTCTTGAATGGTTAGTGCGGTAATCACTGGTGTGGCATGGCAGCCTTGGGCAATTAAAGCCTCAATATCTGCTTGTAAACCGGCACCACCAACAGGGTCGTGACCTGACAAGCACAATACTGCAGGGCGGGAAGTATATGTATTCATAAGTTCAAGTTTACCATGGATATTAAAAGGGCCTTACGTAGCCGTAGCAGTGGTAAAACCCGAGTTCGACAATTAATGTTGAGCTGTCGGTGGATTTGTATTGCTAGCAGTATCGTCATCGAGGGTGCTTGGTTCAACACCTGCGTCTGCATCAAGCCAAGATTGCGCACGTTTGCGCGCCATAGCGAAGTTGCTGACATAAGAGGTTTTACTGTGACTCAAACCAATCCCAGCGCGGCGCATCTTTTGTCGAACCTTAGCTGAAGCACCTAAAAATATAATGCCAATGTCATTTTTCTGGTAGTCGTTGAGCACATTACTCAGCGCTGCTAGTGCCGTCATATCCAGCATAGGAACAGCCCGTAGATCAATAATGGCAACGCGAATTTCAGGGTTGAATTTACGCAGCACGCTTAAGGCTTTTTCTGCCGCACCAAAAAATAGGGGGCCGCGAATGGCGTAAACAGTGACTGAATCTGGCAAGTCAGGAATGTCATGCTCGTCCGGTGACACGCTCGCTGTGTCGGTTAGATCGCTCATGCTTTTGATAAACAAGCCAGCAGCAAGCAATAAACCAACGCCCACAGCCAAAACCATGTCAAACAATACGGTCAGTGATAAACAGGTCAGTAGCACCAGCACATCGTTACGCGGTGAAATGCGCAGGGTGTGGATAACATGTTTGGGTTCGCTCATATTCCAAGCAACCATTAATAACAGTGCCGCCAGTGCCGCCATGGGCAAGTGACTAAACATTGGGGCTAAAAAGAGCATAGCCAAGAGCACTACACCGGCATGGATAATGGCTGCTATTGGCGAGAAGGCACCGGCACGAACGTTAGCGGCGCTGCGCGCGATAGCGGCTGTGGCAGTGATACCGCCAAACATGGGGGCGAGAATGTTACCGATCCCCTGGCCAAGCAACTCACCGTTGGGGTCATGTTTAGTGCCGGCCATCCCGTCTGCTACCACGGCGCAGAGCAAGGATTCAATGGCGCCCAACATGGCAATAGCAAAGGCAGGGGCGAGGAGTTGCCGAAAAAGCTCAAAAGAGAGTACCAGTGGCTTACCGTCTGGGCCTGACATTTCCCATGGCCACATAAAAGAAGGTAAGAAAGGCGGTATGCCTGGATGGGCGACGCCATCAACTGTATAGCTGAAGCGCTCACCTATGGTGGCGACGGAAATGTCAGCGTTATTTAAAGCCAGGCCAATAAAGCTACCTATTGCCAGCGCGACTAAGTGACCGGGGATCTTAGGCACAAAACGCGGCCAGATAATCAAGACCAACAGTGTGATTGCTGCAACTAAGGTATCGCCAAGCTGAATACTGGGCAGGGCATGGGTTAAAGCGCTGATTTGCTCAATATAGTTTGCCGTTGGCGCGACATTAGTTAGGCCGAAGGCATCTTTAATTTGTAAGGTTGCAATCACCACGCCAATCCCAGCAGTAAAGCCTAGGGTGACGGGGTAGGGGATAAACTGCAGCAGAGCACCTGCCCGTAAAACAGCCATGGCGATTAAAATCACCCCAGCCATAGCGGTGCACAGCAGTAGTCCGCCAACCCCAAACTGCTGGGTAATAGGCAGCAAAATAACCACAAAGGCAGCAGTGGGGCCGGATACGTTAAAGCGTGAACCACCGGTTAGGGCTATTAGTGAGCCGCCAATCAGCACGGTATATAGACCGTGTTGCGGAGGAACGCCTACAGCAATAGCCAGTGCCATGGCTAAGGGTATAGCGATAATGCCGACAGTTAAACCGGCGCTAATATCGCCACGTAAAGCGTTGAGGGTATAACCTTCGGCGAAGGTTTGGCGTAATGCAGAAAATAATGGCGGAATGTACATAGTGGCTCCACAAGTGCGTGCCACCTTATTATAGACCTATGCGCGGCGAGTAATACTAGTGTGAGAGGTTTTCAGCTTTTTTACTGGGTTTGGGGTGGGTATAGACTTGCTCTTACTTAACTGTCGCTGCGCGGCACTCCGTAGCTATTGCTACTAGTATGGTTGCGCTCGTGTTGGCGTTGCTTAGCTGCTGCTTAAGTCGTCCTGCAAATAATAAAGCGGTTGCTTTTTTTTCACTAACAGGCATACTTACGCGGCTCTTTTGTGGGTAATGCCTAGCCCAATGCAAAAGAGAAGGTGAAGTGATGCCAATTTGCCGAATTGAGAGCCATAGCAGACGTGATAGACCCGAGCCCCCGAAGTAGCGTCTGTCATATGAGCTTACTTTGACTTGTCAAAGACAATACTATTCATTAGGATTTGCCGTCTATTTTGAAGACGGCCCTGAGGCCATAGCGAATGAAAACTTTTACAGCAAAAAATGAAACAGTACAGCGCGACTGGTATATCGTCGACGCTGCAGGCCAGAC